>CANRCY010000080.1 GCA_947629225.1 uncultured Clostridia bacterium
TTTGCTCGCGGAAGAGAAATATAAATAAAAATGTCATTTCGACCGAAGTGAGCGTAGCGAACGGAGTGGAGAAATCTCTCCCTGATTTTTAATAATGTTGAGATTTCTCGATTTCGCTTCGCTCCACTCGAAATGACAATATTCCGCCCCACCCCCTACCCCCCCCCACGGAGGGAACATACGGGACCCCCTCGCGCGAGCGGGGGGAGGGTAGGGAGAGGGGAACCTTATTTTCCGACGAAGGGCGTATAACCCGACGTTCGCCCTCATACAATGAAAGAGACCGTATGAGGGGGCGATATGAAAAAGCTTTCTTCGCGTGCCGTTTCCGCACTCGTCAACGTATTTCTCGTAGCCGTCGTGCTCGCGATCGGGGCAGTCTGCTTTTTCCCCGCGGCAGAGACGGCTTCGGGCGTCAAGGACCGCGTCTATTACAAGGGTAACAGCGAAAACGGCGTTTCGCTCATGTTCAACGTCTATTGGGGAACGGAAGAGGTCTATCAAATCCTCGACATTTTAGACGGCTACGAGGCGAAGGCGACTTTCTTCCTCGGCGGCAGTTGGGCGGACGACAATTCCGCCTGCGTCAAAGAGATCGCGGCGCGCGGGCACGAGATCGGTTCGCACGGTTATTTTCACCGCGAACATGACAAACTGAATTACGAGGGCAATTTCAGCGAGATCAAGACGAGCGTAGACTTTCTCTCCCTCATCTCGGGGCAGAAAATCTTGCTCTTCGCCCCGCCTTCGGGGGCATATAACGAAAACACGGTGAACGCTGCCGAACGGCTCGGGCTCAAAACGGTGATGTGGACGAAGGATACGATCGATTGGAGAGATCAGGACGCGGAGCTCTGTTTTACCCGCGCCACCAAGGACGCAAAGGGGGGAGACCTCGTTCTGATGCACCCCATGCCGCACACGGCGGAAGCGCTCCCCAAAATGCTCGAATACTACCGCATGAACGGCTTGAAAATCGTAACGGTCGGCGAAAACCTCGCTTAAACAAAAGGACTACATAAGGAGAAATACAATGGTAACGACAAAGACACTTTCGAACGGCGTGCGCGTCATCGTCAAGCGGATGGAGGGGTTGCTTTCGGTGACGATGGGGGTGCTCGTCGGAACGGGCGCCGCCTACGAGACGGATGAAGAGGACGGCATTTCCCACTTCATCGAACATATGCAGTTTAAGGGCACGGACAAGCATACCGCCTTCGAACTTTCGGACGCGTTCGACGCGCTCGGGGCACAGGTGAACGCCTTTACGGGAAAGGACATGACCTGCTTTTACGCAAAGTCCACGAGCGACCACGCCGAAGAGGCGTTTGCCCTGCTCGCGGAGCTCTTCCTCGGGTCCACCTTCCCCGAAGAGGAAATGAAGCGGGAGAAAGGGGTCGTCGCGGAAGAGATCAACATGGACGAAGATTCTCCCGAAGATCTCTGCCTCGATCTGCTCGCCCGCGCCGCATACGGCAACCGCGGCTACGGCAGGAACATTTTGGGACCCGTCTCCAACGTGCTCGGCTTTACCCGCGAACAGCTCTTCGCCTACAAAAAGGAGCGTTATTGCCCGCAGAACATCGTCATCTCCTTTGCGGGGAACATCGATCTCTCCCTCGCTTCCGAGCTCGCCGAGAAGCACTTCGGCGGCATGGAGCCCTGCGGTTTCGTGCGGCGCGACCCTCCCGCCGTGCGGGAGACGGGCAACCTGTTCCGCAAAAAGCCCATCGAACAGGCGCACTTTGCCTTTGCCTTCCCCGCCATCGCGCGGGACGACCCCGCCTTTGCCGCAACGCAGGTGATGAACGTCATCTTGGGCGGCGGCATGAGCTCCCGCCTCTTCAAAAAGGTCCGCGAAGAGCTCGGGCTCGCCTATTCCGTCTATTCCTATTCCTCGCACTACGAAAAGACGGGGCTGTTCACGGTCTATGCAGCAGTGAATCCGCAGAAAGCGGAAGAGGCGGCGGCGGCAGTCCTCTCCGTCATCAGAGAGTTTAAGGAGAAGGGAGTGACCGAAGAGGAATTTCTGCGCGGCAGGGAACAGCTCAAATCGGGCAACATCTTCTCGCAGGAAAACACCTCTTCGCAGATGCTCCTCTACGGCAAGCAACTCCTCTACAAAAACGAGGTCTACGATTTCGAAAAGCGCATGGAGGAGATCTCCGCGCTCCGTCTTTGCGACGTTCACGACGCGATCGCCCAAAACTTCGACTTCGAAAAGGCGTGCGTCGCCTCGGTCGGCAACCTCGAAAGAGCCATCGGCTTATGAGCCGCGCAGAGGGGTTTTTGCCCGTACATAACGGGGAGAGCCGCCTGCTCGTGCTCGGCAGTTTTCCCTCGGTCATGAGCCGCAGAACGGAGTTCTACTACGGCAACCCGCAAAACCGATTTTGGCGTACCGTATGCGGTTTTTTCGGCGAAGAAGTCCCGCAGAGCGTCGAGGGAAAGCGGGAATTTCTCCTGCGCCGCGGCATTGCCCTGTGGGACGTCGTCGTCTCGTGCGAGATCGTAGGCTCTGCCGATTCCTCTATCAAAAAGGAAGAGATCGCCGACGTTCCCGCCCTCCTTTCGGGGAGCCGTATCGGGCATATTTTCTGCAACGGCGGGAAGGCGTTCTCCCTCCTTTCGGAGCATTTCCCGCAGCTTTTGCCCCTTGCGCGTAAACTGCCCTCCACCTCTCCCGCAAACCCCCGCTTCTCCGCGGAGGTCTGGCATGACGCCTTGCGGGAAGTCTTCGGCGGGGAAAGCGATCGCCCCGCCGCGGAATAGGGCGCTCCCCCCAAGGAAAAACCAAAAAAACCGTTGACATTCCGAAGGAATTGGTATACAATAAAACAAAAAGCGAAGCCGCACCGCGGTTACGGAGGATCTACCATGTTTGAAAAAGTATGTAAAATGCTCGGCGAACATCTCGGCGTTGCGCCCGAGAGCATCCGTCCCGAACAGAGGATCGTCGACGATCTGAATGCGGACTCCCTCGACGTGATCGAACTCATGATGGCGCTCGAAGAAGAGTACGGCATCTCCCTTCCCGAAGAAGAGATGGAAAAGGTAAAGACGGTGCAGGACGTTGTCGACATGATGGAACGCATCGCAAAGTAACGCATGGAAAGAGGCTCTCTCCCGCAGAGAGCTTTTTTTCGGCTCCCGCCCCGTCGGTCGGAGGCGGCGCGGGCTTGCATTTTTTGTTTTAAGGACTTTTCAAAAGAATTTCCCGTCCCCGCGGGGAGGGAAGGAGTGAAAATGGAAATCGGCAAAATTACGGACGGCAACGCCGTCATGTTGTCTTTGAGCGGCAGGTTAGACGCGCTCTCCGCGCCCGCGCTGGCGGCGGCGGTGGGGGAGGTCGGCGAGACCTGCGACCTTGTGCTCGACCTCGACGGGCTCGAATATCTCTCTTCCATGGGGATCAGGGAACTCGTGCGCGCACAGATGAAGATGTCCCGCGGCGGAAGTTTTTCGGTCGTTCGGGTCCCGCAGACCGTCGCGGACGTGCTCCGTATGACGGGAATTTACGAGAGGTTGAATATTCCTTTGACCGTCTTTCTTCTCGCGCTCGCGCTGGCTGCGGCAGTCTACGGCGTGGCGCGCTACTTTGTCGCCGTGCAGGCATGGCGCTTTGACCGCGAGATCTTCTTCCGCACCCTTTGGGAAGTTCTGCCCGTTTTGATCGCAGTCGCCGCGACGGGGATCTTCTTGTCCGTCTACTTTGGCGTGACGGTCGCAAGACCCGTCAAAAAAATGCGCACCCTCGTGCGGCGGCTCTCCGAACGCCTCGAAGCGCACGCGGAAATCCCCGCCACGTTCGGCAACGGTTGCGTGGGCGCTCTTTCAGAGGCGCTTTCCGCGGAAGAGGAAAAACTCGCCGCTCTTCTCGAAAAGACGGCGGCGCAGACGGACGCCCGCGCGACGGAGCGGGAACGGCGGCTTGCCGCCCTCCGCATCTGCGAGGCGGTCGCGCCCGACGCCCTTTCGTTCGGCTCGCTCACCTTCGGGGTAGAGGCTTGCACCGCGCACATCGGGGAAGTCGGCGCGGATTTTTGCGACGCTTTCACATTGGACCAACGCCGCGTCTTTTTCGCCGTCGGCGACGTGTGGGAAAGGGGACTTTCTGCCGCGCTCTTTGCGGCGCGCGCGGTCCGACAATTACGGGAACGCATTGCGGAGGGCAAATCGCCCGCCGAAGCGCTCTCCGCGCTCAACGCCGAAGCGCTCGAAAGGGGAGACGGCATCGCCGCGACCCTCTTCTGCGGCATCTTCGACAGCGTCTCGGGCGAACTCCGCTATGCCAACGCTGGGCACCTGCCGCCCGTCGTCGCGGGGGAGACGTCGGGATTTTTGCGCATGCGCGCGGGAACGCCCGTCGGACTGTATCCCGACGCGCAGTTCACCGACGAGGTCTACGGTCTGCATCCCGGGCAGGGGCTCGTCGTCTACACGGACGGCGTGGTAAGCGCCTACAACGGCAAAGAATTTTTCGGGTACGACAGACTTCTCTCCGTCACGGCGGAATATTTCGGGGACTCGCTCAAAGGAGAGAGCGTTTCGCAGGGGCTCGTCGCCGCGGTAAAAGAATTCGGCGGCAACGGGGACGACTGCGCGGCGCTCACTCTCCGTTTTCCCGCGGGCGTACAGCGTTTGCTCGCGCCCGAACTCTCCGATCTCGAAAAGATGCGCGAACTTCTCGACAGTTGGCTGCAAGACGACCCGCGCAAGAAGAACATCGAGCTCGCCTGCGAGGAGATCTTCACCAATATCGTCAACCATGCGGGCGCGAAGGCGATACGGATCAACTGCGAACGGGACGAGAACACGCTCTCGATCCGCTTTACGGACGACGGCGAGCCCTTCAACCCTTTGCAGACGGAGAACGGGGAGAAGGAATTCTATTCCTATGCCGAGGGCGGAATGGGGATGACCATCATCCGCCGTATCGCGGGCGAGATCTTCTACCGTACGCAACAAAACAGGAACGTGCTCACGGTGCGGTTTCCCGTGATCAAGGGGATTTAGCGGGACGGATAAAATTTCCTTGCAAAATCATGTGCGAGCAGTTGCCTTTTTCCGCGGGCTCTGCTATAATAAGAACGACACCTGCGGTGTACGGAATTCGGGGAATGCGTAATCCACAATGTATTTTCGGGAGCCGACGTCGCGCGGACTATGCAAGGTCTGCTTTGAGCGGAAAGTCTGATGTCCGTGCGCTCTGCGCCCACCTGCGAGAAGCGGGTTGACCTTTTCCGATTTTGCGGCACAGGCGGATGTCTTTTTTTCTCAAAAAAGGGGCGCGGAAAAATTTTTTCGCGAATCGGCATAAAAATCGGTTGCAAGAACGCGGCGGTTATGGTATAATCACAGAGCAAACGAAATTTTGCACAAGCGGCATTGCCCGCGAAGGATTCCCGACAAGCGGGGATCGAAGAAAGAAGCGAATACGACCTTGTGGTCAAGCGGTTAAGACGGCGGTTTTAACGGCGAAGTCACGGGGGCGTCCCGCCCGAAGTTCTTTATCGTCGAAGGGCGGCACGAGCGGGCTTTGCCCGCGAAGTATTCCCGGCAAGCGGGAATCGAGAAATCAAGAAGGCCTTGTGGTCAAGCGGTTAAGACGGCGCCCTCTCACGGCGCAATCCCGGGTTCGATTCCCGGCAAGGTCACCAAGTGAGACCCAGTAGAACCCGCAAAAAGGTTCTGCTGGGGTCTTTTTTTGCACTTTTTCGGCTATTTTATATCCAGAGGACGATTGCATAGGTCTGTTTCTCCTTCTCGCCGCCGAATGTGTGGCGGTCTACCTCCACCGTCATTTTAACCTCATAAAAAGAAAACTCCCGACGGCTTTCTTCGCTGTCGGGATTATCTGTTTTGATAGATTTGCAGTAGATATCTATGTGGTCGTTGAACAGGACTATCTTCTCAATGAAGTAAGTTATGAGTTGCTTCGGTGTGCGTTTGAGCGCGGTTTGCAGATGCCGCAACACTTGCTCCTTCGTCACCGTTTTCAATGCCCGCACCTTCTCACAGGCTACTTTTGTTTGCAGTTCGTTTTTCTTCGCCTCTAACTGTTCCATTCTTTCTTTGGTCGTTGGGGTGAAGATGCCAAGTTCGATTGCTTTTAATAGGTTCTCCAATGCCTTCTCGGTTTCGTTGAGTTCCGTCGTCAATAGGTTCAGAACAGACGTGTCCTCGGCAATTTTCTTTCCGCGCTCCAAGATCCCGTCCGCGAGTGCGTCCAAGTCTGTTTTATGGAACGCTTCCTGCACGGCATTTATGACGAGTTCTTCCAGCAAGTCCTTTCGGATCGGCATTTGTTCGCAGCCCGCCTTTGTGTACCTTGTGTTGCAACGGTAGTAACGCAAGACCCTTCCCGATTTGGAAGTTCCCGACCCAGAGCTGACCGGTCCGCCGCAGTAGCCGCATCTCACTTTGTTTTTCAGTAGATAGCAGACCTCCGCAACGTGCTTGCCGTACTTATTTTTCTCGGCTTTATCTATAACGATCTCGAAAATCTCCATAGGAACGATTGCAGGATAGATATTTGTGTAAACTTCATCTCCATGACGGAAAATGCCTGCGTATTTCTCACTCGTTACCATACGATAGAACGTTGTTTTTGCAAACGGTTTCCCGTTATATAA
>CANRCY010000081.1 GCA_947629225.1 uncultured Clostridia bacterium
CTCACACCTCGACGGCGAGATAGTTCGTATGCGGGTTGCGGCGGGCGAGTTCTAAGATGAATCCGCCGTTGCCGCAGCCGATCTCGAGCTCGACGGGATTGGGGTTGCCGAAGAGCGCAGTATAGTCTAAAAGGGCGCGGAAATTCTCCGCCGCCTCCTTCAGATTGAGGCAGGGACGCCCGCGCGCGGCGAGCACGTCTCCGCATTGTTCCATGCGCGGCTCCAAATGCCGCTTTTTCCGCATACGCATAAAATCTCCCGAATCAAATGTTGTATCGGAACGTCCCGTTCCCCGTCATGACGCCTACGCGCGGCTCGGAATGGCGCGTTCGAGCTGCTCTTAAAATGTCATTTCGACCAAGCCGCGTTAGCGGCGCGTGGAGAAATCTCTACCTCAATACCCCCCCACGGAGGGGGGGCATGTTTCCAATACGTCATTCCGAGCGTAGTCGAGGAATGTCCGCATTATAATAAAGACATGTTTCGCACCCTCGCACGATTCTTTTCGAAGTGAGATTTCTCGACTCCGCGCTTCGCGCTGCTCTTAAAATGTCATTTCGACCAAGCCGCGTTAGCGGCGCGTGGAGAAATCTCTACCTCAATACCCCTTCCCACGGAGGGCGGGGCGTATCCCAAATACGTCATTCCGAGCGTAGTCGAGGAATGTCCGCATTATAATAAAGGCATGTTTCGCGCTCTTGCCCATTTCCTCGCACGATTCTTTTCGAAGTGAGATTTCTCGACTCCGCGCTTCGCGCTCCGCTCGAAATGACAATGAAAGCGATTTGCGCATAGCACAGAGCAAAGAATCGCGCGAAATCCTAAAATTTCTGCGCGTTGGAAAATCGCCCTCTTGCTCGCGCAAGGGATTTTTCATTCGCCGAGAGCCGTAGCGCGAATTCACTTCGCGCGTAAAGCGGCGAACGACCGCAGCAATCACGAGATTTCTTTTTGCTACGATTGCCGCTTCACGTTTGGAGCGTAGCCCGTGGAGCGACAAACGCATTCGAGCCCGAACCCCGTGAGGGCGAGACAAGCGGCAAGAAAAAAGAAATCTGTGAACTTATTTTCCTGTCGACCCAAATCCGCCCGTGCCGCGGACGGTCTCGGAAAGCTCACCCGTTTCGCAAAATTCACAGGTATAATAGGGCGCGACGACGAGTTGCGCCACCCGCTCCCCCGCGCCGATGAAGCGGGTCTCTCTGCCGTGGTTATGCAGGGCGACGATGATCTCGCCGCGGTAGTCGCAATCGATGACGCCCACTTTGTTGGCGGGCGCAAGGTCCTGTTTGCAGGCAAGCCCGCTCCGCGCATAGACGAGCCCCACCGTGCCCGCGGGAAGCTCCACCGCGATCCCCGTATGCACGAACACCGTCTCCCCCGCCCCTACCGTATATTCATCGCAGGAAAAGAGGTCGGCTCCCGCAGAAAATTCGGAGCCGTAAACAGGCAGTTTTGCCCTTTCGTTCCATTTTTTTACATTTACTTTCATAGTCAATATCATAACCGCTTAAAGCGTTTTTGTCAAGAAAAAACCTCTCCGTATGAGAGAGGCTTTTGTTTTGCTTGCAGGCGCAGACGCGTTCGCCCAACGGTGGGACGGATTCCAATCACGTCACCCTGAGCCTGTCGACGGCGGGACGGATTCCAATCACGTCACCCTGAGCCTGTCGAAGGGTGTCCACTTTATAATGCGGTCATGTTTCGACTTCGCTCAACATGACGTGCCGCGCTTAGAGAATCAGAACAGCGCGCGGGCGGAATGACACGTTCGTGCTGCTCTTAAAATGTCATTTCGACCAAGCCGCGTTAGCGGCGCGTGGAGAAATCTCTACCTCAATACCCCCTCCCACGGAGGGGGATTAAGGGAGTGGGCGTGTTCCAAATGACTGCGCGTTGGAAAATCGCCATTTTCCATAAGCGCACACAATTTGCCGCATTCCTGCGGCTTAGTGTCCGCCGAAACGAACAAGAGGACAAGCGGGTTAAACCGCCAACGCCAATTTCCTCACGGAAAAAGATTTTGCAAAGCAAAAGATTTTTCGTGAATCTACTTTACGCTATACAGCAGATCGGTATATGTGGGATAGGGCCAATAGTCGGAGGAGCAGAGCTTTTCCATTCCGTCGGCGAGGGCGCGCACCGCGTCCATATCGGGCACGATGACGTGCGCCATCTTCTGCGAAGCGGGACCCTCCCCCGCGGGCATTTCCGCAAGGTCGGTCTCGAGTTTTTCGACCGCGGCATAGAAGCCGTCGTTCATGGCAGAGAGCCGCTCCAAAAGTTTCAGATCGTGACCTGTATTGAGTTTTTCGCTCACGGCGCGCTTGTTTTCGACGACGGCGCACAGCTCGGCGATATAGCCGTTGACGGCGGGATAAATATCCTGCTTCGCCATTTCCGCCATGGTGAGCGCCTCGATGTTGATCGCCTTGATGTAATTTTCGAGCTGGATATTCGCCCGCGCGACGATCTCCCGCTCGGTGTAAACGCCCTGCCGCACGAACACGTCGATGTTCTCCCGTTTGAGGAGTTCGGGCACGGCGTCGGCAGTCGTCTTGTTGTTCAAAAGTCCTCTCCGCACCGCCTCGGGCTCCCAATCGGGACCATACCCGTTGTAGTTAAAGATGATACGGTAGTGCTTTTTGAGCAAGTTTTCGGTATATTCGCGGCAAGCCTTGCCGAAGTCGGTCACCCCCGAGAGCGTTTCCACCGCTTCCGAGAAAAGCTGTGCGGCGATCGTGTTGAGCACGATGTTGGGGTCGGCGACCGACGCCGAACTGCCGAGCATGCGGAACTCGAACTTGTTCCCCGTAAAGGCAAAGGGAGAGGTGCGGTTCCTGTCCGTGGTATCGATGGGAAAGATGGGCGAAGACGGCACGCCGATCGACCCGGGGACCGCTCTTTTCGGCACATACTCCCTGCCGTTGACGATGGAATCGACGAGCGCGCCGAGCTGATCCCCCAAATAGACGGAGATGATGGCGGGCGGCGCTTCGTTCGCGCCGAGCCTGTGGTCGTTCCCCGCCGAGGCGACGGACGCGCGCAGAATGCCCTGATAGCGGTCGACTGCGGCGATGACGCACGCGAGCACGAGGAGAAAACGGGGGTTGCTCTCGGGATTTTCGCCCGGGTCGAGCAGATTCAGCCCCGTATCGGTGGAAAGAGACCAATTATTGTGCTTGCCCGAGCCGTTCACGCCCTCGAAGGGCTTTTCGTGGAGCAGGCAGACGAGCCCGTGGCGCTTTGCGACCTTTTTCATGAGCTCCATCGTGAGCTGGTTTGCGTCCACCGCGACGTTGGTGGTGGTGAACACGGGGGCAAGCTCGTGCTGGGCGGGAGCGACCTCGTTGTGCTTCGTCTTGGCGAAGATGCCGTACTTCCAGAGGGTCTCGTCGAGGTCGCGCATATAGTCGGAAATGCGGGTCTTGAGAACGCCGAAGTAGTGATCTTCGAGCTCCTGTCCGCGCGGGGCGGGCGCGCCGAAGAGGGTCCTGCCCGTCAGAATGAGGTCCTTGCGCTTTAAGTACTCCTCTTCGTCGATGAGGAAGTATTCCTGTTCGGGTCCCACCGTGGTGGAGACCTTTTTGCACTCGATGCCGAACAGCTTCAAGAGCCGCTTTGCCTGCGTATCGAGCGCCGTCATCGACTTCAGGAGCGGAGCTTTTTTATCGAGCGTCTCACCCGTATAGGAGACAAAGACGGTCGGGATATAGAGCGTTCCTTCCTTGACGAAGGCGGGAGAGGTGGGATCCCACGCCGTATAGCCGCGCGCGGCGGAAGTCGCCCGCGACCCGCCCGAAGGGAAGGACGACGCGTCGGGCTCGCCCACGATGAGGCTCTTGCCCGTGAGCTGCATGATGACCTTGTCTCCGTCGGGCTCGATAAAGCTGTCGTGCTTTTCCGCGGTGAGGTTGGTAAGGGGCTGGAACCAATGGGTGTAGTGGGTCGCGCCCTTCTTCACCGCCCAATCCTTCATGGCGTTGGCGACGGCGCTCGCGATGTTCGTATCGAGCGGTTCGCCCGCGTCGATCGTCCTGCGGAGGGATTTATACACCTCCTTGGGCAGCGAGTTCTTCATGACCTCGTCGCCGAACACATTGCTTCCGAAATATTCGGTTACGTCCATGCTTTTCTCCTTAAAGTATTTTATCGGCGGTACCTTCCCAATTATAACGAGATTTTTTCACTCCGTCAAATCTTTGGCGGCGGGAAGAGAATTGTGTTCGCTATCGTCGGAAACTGCGCCGCGGATCCGTTCGAAACCAACAAAAAAGGAGCGGATTGTTCCGCTCCCGTGCCGTTTATGCTCCCGCAGGTTCGGCAATGACGCCGTTGCGGTCGAGCGTGCCGTCCGTGCAATAGACATAATAATCGACGAACTCCTCGGGGTCGAGATGGGTCACGAACCAGTCTGCCGCCTTCGTAAGATTTTTCCACTCCTCCATCGTGCCGCCGTAGCGGATGGATTTGAGCGCGGTGCAGTCGGTAAACGCCGCGCCGTCGATCTTGCCGAGCTCCCGCGGGACGACCACCTCTTCGAGGCGACCGCATTCGCCGAAGGTATTCTCCCCGATGGAAGCGCACCTTCCGAGGAAGGCGGATTGCAGAAGGGAACAGCGGTAGAAAGCGCCCTTCCCGAGCGCTTCGAGAGAGCCGCCCAGATACGCCCGCGTGAGCTTCGTGCATTCGGTGAAGGCGAAGTCCCCCACCTTGCGGAGATTGGGCATGTCGGGCAAGGTCGTAAGCGACTCGCAGCGGGCGAAGGCGTTCGCGCCGATGCTTTCGAGCCCGCGCACGTTGTTGAAGGAGCCGAGGGCGGAACAGCCGCGGAAGGCGAGATCGCCGATCGTCTTCAAACTGTTGCGGGGAAGGGAGAGCGTTGTGAGGGAAGTGCACCCATAGAAGGCGCGGTCTCCGATCGAAACGACCCCGTCGGGGATCTCGATGCTCTCGATCAGCGAGGCGGGGGTCTCTGTGCCCTCCTCCGTATCGAGGGAAGCGAACCCTTCCGTCAGAATGCCGACGACGGGCTTGCCGAGGTGATACGCCTCGATGACGATATTTTTCGACGTCGAAGAGCCGAGCGCCACGTTGTATGCCTCTCCGTCCTCCGTTTCGAGATAGGCGAGCTTTCCCGTGGGTTCGAGCTCATAGCCGCAACGGGTGCAGACGTTGTAGATCGAATACTCATGCCCGAGCGCATAGAGCGTCTCTTCCTTCTCCTCTCCGCAATCGGCGCACTTCATGCGGCGGAATCCGTCGGTGAGGCAAGTGGGATCTCTCTCCTCGACCGAGACGAAACGGTGGCGATGGTTACAGGCGGAGAAACCCGCCACGGCGGCTGCGACGAGCGCAAACGCCAAAAATTTCAATACTTTTTTCATAAGCCGACCTCTCTGCCGCACCTTTTTGCGGCAAAATCAAATATCAGTATATCACTTCCGCGGAAAATTTTCAACCGATTCGCGGGGGAAAATGCGCCGCGGGAACTGCCATTATTTACGGAATACGAGCACGCTGAAACTGCGGGGAGGAAGCGTGCAGGCGCGCGCCGCAACGGGCGCCTCTTCGTAGGGACGGATCTTGTCGGGCTCGCCGACCGTATTATAGTCCTTCGGATCGGCTTGCATACGGATGATCCGCGTGAGTTCGCCGAATTCGTAGTCTCCGCAGATCTCCGCTTCGAGCTCCCGTTCGCCCGCGTTCACGATCTTGAGATAGGTGAGCCTCTCCCTCTCCCGCTCCGAGGCGGAGACGTACACGTCCTTTTCGTCCGCTTTCGTTTTGAGGATGATGTTGCCCGTGTAGAGACTGTAAAGCATCTGGACGTAGTAATTTGCGGAAGGGTATGCCGTTTTGCCGTCGAACCAGATCATATCGGGGCTCCACTGGGTGTAGCCGAGCCTTCCGAACAGGGGCCTGCGGAGCGTTGAAGAGCGCGCACCCCGAACCGGGCACATGCGCCGCATATTCGCCCGCGTATACCTTGCAGTTGCGGGGATAGCCGTCATAGACGTTTGCATGCTCGTAGAGCCACTGCGGCGGAACATAGAAATGTTCGTCCGAACAGTACACGAAGGAAGGATTCTTTTCGAGATTTTCCCTCGTCCACGCCCACGCGCTGTCGTAGGAAGGGGTGCCGAAGGTGGGACCGACCGTGCCCACGATCCTGAGCTCGGGATACTTTTCGTGCAGGCGTTTTTCGAAAAGTTCGAAACGCTTGTAAAATTCGTTGGGACGCTCCACGCCGTCCTTCTGCTTGGGAGAAGCCTCCCACTGCTCATTCCCCACGCCGAGCATTTTGAGACGGAAGGGCTCGGGGTGTCCGAGTTCGGCGCGCACCCTCCCCCATTCGGTCTCGGGAGAGCCGTTCGCAAACTCGATGAGGTCGAGCGCATCCTGGATATAGACCTCGAGCGCGGGATCGTCGAGGGGCACGAATTCGGTGGACATATATTGACATGCGATGCCGACGGAGACCACCGGAAGCGGCTTGGCGCCGAGATACTCGCACA
>CANRCY010000082.1 GCA_947629225.1 uncultured Clostridia bacterium
CAGACGGCGGAAGAAGTCTTGTTTTCCCCGTTCGAGGAAGAGGGCGTGCCGTTCGGCTTTGCGGACGCAAACGCTCTCCCCCGCTTTCGCCTCTCCCAAATATTTGCCGTCGCCGTGGACGACTACGCCGTCGGGGAAGGTGAAGAGAAGTTTGCTCTTGTCCGAAAGCACGATGGGACGGCTTCTGAGGGAGAAGGAATTGACGGGCGTGAGCAAGAACGCGCCGCACTCGGGGGTGAGGATGTTCCCCCCCGCCGAGAGGGAGTAGGCGGTCGAGCCCGTCGGCGTGGCGAAGATGAGCCCGTCGGCGGTAAATTCGCCCGCGGACGTCCCGTCGATCTGCACGTGGATATGCACTACGCCGTCTTCGGTCTGCGGGGCGACGCGGCGCAGAAACGTGATTTCGTTGAGGCAGAGACAGCTCTTGCCGCAGACTTCCGCCCGAAGCATCGTCCGCGCGGTGCAGGCGCACTTTTCGTCGAGGACGAGCGCGGCAGCTTGCTCCTCTTCCCCCCGTTCGAATTGGGTGAGGAATCCGATCGTGCCGTAGTTCACCCCGACGAGCGGGACGCCGAGTTCGGAACATCTGCGCGCCGCCCGCAACATCGCCCCGTCGCCGCCGAGGACGATGAGACGGTCGATCCCCGCGATCTCTTCTTCGCCGCAAAAAAGGGAGACGGAAGCGCCCGCGGCAATCAGCCGCGATCGGAGCGCTTGTATCGGGGCGGCGGGGATTTTCTGTTCGTGATAAAAAATACCGATCTTCATAGAGGTCGTTTTATATTATAACGCGTTCATGAATAAAATCAAGGGTTTTTGCAAAAAAAATTCGGGATTTCCCCGAAAAAAATTATTTTATAACAGAAATCATGCTTAAAAATTCATCGCGCGGTAGAGCGGGAGCGTCCCGTTTCAGCCAGACGAGGTATTCGATGTTCTTTTTTGGACGGACGGGCGCGTTGGCGATCCCCGCGGGAAAGAGCGGAAGAGAGAGGCAAAAATCATAAAATTCCCCGAGCAGCTTTTTATGGAGCGCGGGAGAGCAAATCCCCTTCTTCGAGAGCCCGTTTTGCGCGCATTCGAATTGGGGCTTGAAGAGCAAAAAGGCGTTCCCGCCCGCGGGGAGCAGTTCTTTGACGGCGGGCAGGATGAGGCGGAGAGAAATAAAGCTCAGATCGCCCGTCACCCCGTCGAGCGGACAGGGAAAATCGGCGGCTTTGAGATAGCGCGCGTTGGTCCTGTCCATGACCGTGACGCGGCTGTCGGCGGAGATGGAGGTCGCAAGCTGGCTCTCCCCCACGTCGACGCAAAAAACTCTTTTCGCGCCCCGTTGCAGAAGGCAGTCGGTAAACCCGCCCGTACTCGCGCCGAGGTCGGCAAAAGTCAGTCCCGCGACCGCTTGTCCGAAGACGTCCAGCCCGCGGGCAAGTTTATAGCCCCCGTTAGAGACAAATTCCTCCCTTCTCGTGAGGAAGAGAAACCCGTCCTCCGCGCGGACTTCGTCCGCGGGAGACAAGGGGCGACCGTCCCTGAGCACGAGCCCCTCTTTCAGCGCCTCTGCCGCCTTTGCGCGCGAGCCGAACCGTTCGGTGAAGAATTTATCCGCGCGCATGGCACTCTTTGACTGCCCGCAGAATGGCGGCAGGGTCGAGCCCGAAGTCTTCCATCAGCTCGCGCGGCTCCCCGTGGGGCAGAAATTTGTCTTCATAGCCGAAGCAACGGAGCTGTTTTTCAACGCCGCGTTCCCGATAGAAGCGGGCGACGGCGTCGCCGAGCCCACCGACAAGGGCGTTGTCTTCGAGGGTAAAGATGCTCTTTTGCGGCAGAGAAAGCAGAAGCTCCTCGTCGAGCGGGCGCAAAAAACGGGCGTTGACGACGGTAAAATCTATGCCGTCGCGGAGGGCTTCCGCGCGCACCTCTTCGGCAAGAGAGAGACAACGTTCCCCCGCCGCAAGGAATACTATGTCAGACGTAGTACTATGCAAAACGTCGTATTTCCCGATCTCGACCTTCGGGATTGCCCCTTCTTCGCCCTCCCGCGGGTATCTGATGGCGAGCGGAGCGCGGAAATCGGCGCTCAGCCTCAGCATGGCGCGGAATTCCCCGATGCTGCCCGGAATGGCAACGGTGAGGTTGGGGATAAAGGAAAGGAAGCTCAGATCGAACACTCCCTGATGGGTTTCCCCGTCCGCCCCCGTCGCGCCCGCCCTGTCGATACAAAGGGTGACGGGCAGGTTTTGCGCGCAAACGTCGTGGATAATTTCGTCGAAGGCGCGTTCGAGGAAGGTGGAATAGATGGCATAATAGGGTTTCAGCCCCGCTGCCGCCATGGAGGCGCAGAGGACGGAGGCGTGCTCTTCGCAAATCCCGACGTCGAAGGCGCGGTCGGGGAAGTTGTCGAAGAAGGGTCTCAGCCCGAGATTGTCCGTCATTGCGGCAGTCACGGCGACGACGTCGCTGTGGCTCTTTGCAAGCAAGCACAGTTCCTCGCCGAGCGCGCGGTCGTACTCTTTGCGTTCTCCCGAGAGGGTCACGCCGTGGGTCTCGGTCGGCGCACTCTCGCAGAAGGAGTAGCCCTGCCCCTTTTTGGTGACGACGTGCAGAAGGACACTCCCCTTTCGGAGCAGTTCCTTCGCCTCTTCAAGCGCGGGAAGCAGTTCTTCGAAGCTGTTGCCGTTGACGGGACCGCGGTATGTAAGCCCGAAGTGTTCGAACACCTCTTTCCCGCCCGAAGGCGCGCCGTCTTTCATCTCCGCGAGCATTTCGTGCATGCCGCCCACCGTGGGCGAGATGGACATGCCGTTGTCGTTGAGCACGATCAAAACGCGGCTTTTGAGGATCCCGACGCTGTTGAGCGCCTCGTAGACGAGCCCGTTGTTGAAGGAGCCGTCTCCCACGAGGGCGATGACGTTGTAGTCCTCCCCTTTCAGGTCGCGCGCCTTGGCAAATCCGAGCGCTGCGGAGAGCGCCGTTCCCGCATGCCCCGTATCGTAGCAGTCGTATTCGCTCTCGCTCCGCTTGGGGAAGCCCGAGAGCCCTCCCCTTTTGCGCAGTGTATGGAAGAGTTCCGCCCTGCCCGAGAGCAGTTTATGGGTGTAACATTGGTGCCCCACGTCGAAGATCAGCTTGTCGTGCGGGAAATCGAAGACGCGGTGAAGCGCCACGGTGAGCTCCACCGTGCCGAGGTTGGACGAAAGGTGTCCTCCGCAGACGGAGACGGTGCGGAAGATCTCTTCCCTCAGCTCCGCGCTGTATTGTTTGAGTTGTTCGGCGGAAGCCTCTTTGAGCTCCCTGCCCGTGATCTGTTTCATCATAGTTTGCAGGTTTCAGTTATCGCGCGAGCGGATCAGGTCGATCATTTCGGAAAAGAACGGGTCTCCCCCGAGCGCGCCGAGCAGGGCGTGGCAGCTTGCCGCCGTCTTGTCTGCGAGCAGTTCCGCCTGTTCCATGCCATAGACTTTTACGCAGGTGAGTTTATCTTCCTGCCTGTCTTTTCCCGTGGTCTTGCCCAGTTTGGCGCTGTCTCCCTTTTCGTCGAGCAAGTCGTCGGTGAGTTGGAAGAGCATGCCGAGGCAGTTGCCGAACTTCTCCGCGGCGGAGACGTCCCCTCCGCAGAGATATGCCGCCATCACGATGGGCGCGGCGATGAGTTTGCCCGTTTTGTTGGCATAGATGAACCGCAGTTCGTCCTCTCCCCCCGTCTTGCCCGTATAGAGAAGGTCGGCGGATTGCCCCGCGACCATGCCCTGCGCGCCTGCCGCTTCGGCAAGATATTGCGCGGCGCTTTGGTGGCGGGCGTCCCGCGCGCCCTCTTTGAGCAGAAAGCACATCGCCTCCGACAGCAACGCGTCGCCCGCAAGAATGGCGTTCGCCTCGCCGAAGACTTTGTGGTTGGAGAGGTTCCCGCGGCGGAAATCGTCGTTGTCCATGGCGGGCAGATCGTCGTGGATGAGGGAGTAAGTATGGATGTATTCCAGCGCGGCGGCGAGCGCCGTCTCCCCGCGGTAGTCGGCTCCGAAGTGTTCGAGCCCGCCGAAAAAGAGAACGGGGCGCACGCGTTTTCCGCCCGAGAGCAGGGAATAGCGCATGCTCTCGGCAAGCACGGAGGGAAAGATCTCCCTCTGCATGCAGAGTTCTTTGAGCGCTTTCTCGAAGTAAGTCAGGTATTCGCCGTATTTTTCTTTGAGTTTTGTCATTTGAGCCTCTTTTCCGCCGCGGTGCAGACGTTGGAAAGCAACATGGCGACGGTCATCGGACCGACCCCTCCCGGGACGGGCGTGATGAATGCCGCCTTTTTTTGAACGTTTTCGAAGTCGACGTCGCCGCAGAGTTTGCCGTCTTTGCCGCGGTTCATGCCCACGTCGATCACGGTCGCCCCCTCTTTTACCATGTCCGCGGTGATGAGTCCCGCCTTGCCGACTGCCGTGACGAGAATATCCGCCCGAAGGCATTCCTCTTTCAGATCGGCGGTGCGGGAGTGGCACACGGTGACGGTCGCGTCTGCGTTCAGAAGGAGAAGGGACATGGGTTTGCCTACGATGTTGCTCCTTCCGACGACGACGGCGTGCTTTCCGCGCGTCGGGATGTTGTACCGCTTCAAGAGTTCCATCACACCGAGCGGCGTGCAGGCGACGAATCCCTCCTCCCCCCGCGCAAGCGCGCCGAGGTTTTGCGTGGAGAATCCGTCGACGTCCTTTTCCGCGGGGATTTCGCGCAGAAGAAGTCGTGCGTCGAGGCGGGCGGGAATGGGCAGTTGGAGCAGAATGCCGTCGATGTCGTCCCGCGAGGCGAGCTCTCTCAATGCAGAAGCCGCCTCCTTCGCGGAGACCGTTTCGGGCAAGCGGACGTCGACGGAGCGGATCCCCGTTTCATCGCAACCTTTCAGCTTGTTGCGGACGTAGATCTCGGACGCGGGGTCGCTACCGATCAGAACGACCGCAATGGCAGGTTTTCTGCCCGTTTTTTCAAAGAAAAGCGCGGTGCGAGTAAACAGCTCCGCGCGAATCCGGGCGGCGACCGCCCTTCCGTCGATGATCATGTGTTGATAAAGCCTCCCAAAACGCCGTTGACAAAGCCCGCCGAGCTCTCCGCGGAATATTTGCGCGCCAGCGCCGCCGCTTCGCTCACCGAAACGACGGGCGGGATCTCCTCTATGTAGAGGATCTCCGCGAGGGCGACGAGCATGACCGCGCGGTCCACGGGGAAAATGCGGTACTCGGCGAACCGCGTGACTTTTTCGGCGAGTTTTTGTTTGAGCTCTTCGCGGTGTTCTTCGGTGAGGGAGACGAGTTTTTCGGCAAACTCCGTCTCTTCCCCGTTGAGCTTGAACTTTTTATAGAGCTTCTTTCGGAATGCGTCTCCGCTGTCCCCCCCGAAGAGGGAAGCGAAGACGATCTGGAACGCCGCTTCTCTCGCGTCGCTTCTCATATTGCTCCTTATTGCCCCTTCCCTTTCGGGAAGGTCTTTTTTCAGCTGATTTTTTCCTGCTCTCCGTTCTCTTCGGCGGGAGCGGGCGCGGCAGGGGCGGGGAAAACGACGCTCTGGACGTGGACGTCGATCTTCGCGATCTTGAACTTCGTCATCGATTCGACCATCTGCTTTACGGTCTGCTGGATGGAATAGGCAAGTTCGGGCACGTTGTAGCCGTAGTGCGCGATCACGGAGATGTCGGCGAAGATCCCCTCTTTTTCAAAGCAGATCTTGATGCCCTTGCTCTTGGACGGAACGAGCTCGATGCCTTCCGTCTCCTGCAAACTGAGAACGACGATACCGCTCACGATGTCCGCATTGTATGAGATCTTGCCCTTTTGTCCGTTGGGGTTGTATCTGATGCTTGCCATAAAAATATACCTCTTTGGATACATTATAGCACATCTGTTTTTATTTTACCACTGTTTTTGCTCAACTTTCCGCATAAATCGGCATCAGCACGACATTTCCTTCCCTGATCTCTTTCTCGTCTTCGAAGATGGCGTAGATCTTCAGCGCGGTCTCGGCGTTGAGTTCGCTCGAATTGATGAAGACGTTGATGTTATCGGAGTCGGAGCCGATGATGACGACCGCGTCGGTAAACCCGAGGGAGCGGATCATGCTTTCGAGCACGAGTTCCTCTTCCATTAAAGAGACCATCTTCTGCTTCTCGGCGACGGCGTCGGCATATTCCTGCGTGTCTGCGGCATAGGCGGCGATGATCCCGTCGAGTTGGACGAACTCTTCGCTTCTCGTGGAATTGCGCTCGGCGCGGTGCGAGGTGAAGAAGTTCACGTTCTGCGCGCCCGTGCTTGCGTTCACGCTGGCGGAACGGGTGCCCGCGAGCACGAAGTTGAACACGGCAGTCACTGCAAGAAGCAAGACGAGGGTGGACATCAGTGCGATTTTTTTGGTGTTGGACATAACTTTATCTCCTTTTTCATGATTTTTAAGATTGTACATAGATCTGCACGTCCTTCTTGTCGAGGCGGAGCATGGCAGAGGTGATATCGAGGATGCGCGAACGGACGAGAATG
>CANRCY010000083.1 GCA_947629225.1 uncultured Clostridia bacterium
CGTGATCTCGTCATAGGGCTTGATCGCTTCCACCTCGTCGCCGAAGAAATCGACGCGGACGGGATGTTCGCAGTTGATGGGATAAATATCGAGAATATCGCCGCGCAGGGCGAAGGTCCCCTTGGCTTCGACCTCGTATTCGCGGGAGTAGCCCATCTTTACGAGCCGCCCGAGCAGTTCCCGAAGATCGGTCTCCTTGCCCGTTTCGAGGCGGACATATTCCACTTTGCGAGGCATGAGCTGGATGACCGCTTCAATGTCCGCCACGAGCACGTCCCCGCCGCGCGCCCACTCACGGAGCGCGCAAATACGGCGGTAGAGCGCCTCTTTGCTCCCCGCTTTGCGGTAAGTGAGCACCTCATCCTTTGCCGAGAGGAGCACACACCGCTTCCCCGAAAGGGCGCGGATCGCCTCGCATGCCGCCCGCGCGGAGATCGCGTCGGCGGTAAGATAGACGACGGGCAGAGGGATCAGGGAAGCGATCAGATATTTTTGGGCGTCGGAAACGCCGAACGCGGCGGTAGGCGCCCCGTTTGCGATATTCGCCCCGAGCAGAGGATAGTCTCCGCCCAAATTTTCAAAAGAAAAAAAACTCATCCGTTATACTTCGTCATAACAAGCCCGACGTCTTCCCCTTTTGCAAGGGAGAGCGCCGCTTCCGCCGCACGGTTGCACGCCTCGGTAAAGAGAGCGTAATCCTCTTTGCGCACCTCGGAAAGAACATAGTCGATGAGCGGAGCCTCGACCTCGGGGTCGCGGATCCCGATCCGTACCCGCGCGAAGTCGGAAAAGCCGATCTCCGCGATCACCGAGCGCATGCCGTTGTGCGTTCCCGCGCTGCCGTTCGGACGGATACGGACATGCCCCTTGGGAAGATCGTAATCGTCGTAAATGACGACAAGTTCCTCGGGCGAAACTTTATATTTCGCAAGCAGCTGTTTCACCGCCCTGCCCGAGGCGTTCATATAGGTCATCGGGCGGGCGATGACGATCTTCTCCCCGCCGACGTACCCTTCCGCGATGCTCGCCTCGCACTCCTTCTTTTTGAATTTTGCATTCAAACGTTCCGCGCAGTCGGCGGCGGCAAGAAAGCCCATGTTGTGAAAGGTGCGCTCGTATTTCTTTTCGGGATTTCCGAGACCGACGATCAAATACATATCCTCTCCTTTGCTCCCCCCTCTTCAAAGCCCTTTGCCTTGAACGGGGGTCCCGTAATGAAAAGCCGCCTTCTGGCGGCTGTCATCTTAGTCGTAAATTTTGCTCATGGGTCTGTCGAGATAGACGTTCTCGATCGCCGCTGCCCAGATATCCGCCGTCGAAAGAATTTTCATCTTCGGCAATCTCTTTTCGGGCGGGAGATAGATGGTATCGAGCATGACGAGCTCGTCGATCGCCGACTTTTCCAAGCGTTCGAGGGCAGGTCCCGAGAGCACGGCATGGGTGCAACACGCCTTGATCTCTTTCGCGCCCGCGTTTACGAGCGCTTCCGCGCCCTGCACGATCGTCCCCGCGGTATCGATCATATCGTCCACAAGCAGGCAACGCTTCCCTTCCACGTTGCCGATGATGTTCATGACTTCCATCACATTCGCTCTCGGGCGGCGCTTGTCGATGATCGCCATCGGGCAACCGAGGCGTTCTGCCACCTTCCGCGAACGGTTCACCGAGCCGATGTCGGGAGAGACGACGATAAAATCTTCTCCCAATTTGTCGGCATAATAATTGTAAAGGGTCGGACCGCCGAGCAGGTTATCCACGGGGATATCGAAAAATCCCTGTATCTGCGCGGCGTGAAGGTCCATGGTCAGAACTCTGTCCGCGCCTGCGGAAGAGAGCAGATCGGCAACGAGCTTTGCGGTGATCGGGTCGCGCGAGCGGGCTTTTCTGTCCTGCCGCGCATAGCCGAAATAGGGCATGACGGCGGTCACCCGCCCCGCGGACGCGCGCTTTGCGGCGTCGATCATGATGAGAAGTTCCATGAGATTGTCGTTGACGGGGGAAGAGGTCGATTGAATGATGAAAAGGTCTCTTCCGCGCACGGTCTCGGCGATGTGAACGCTCGTTTCACCGTCCGAAAACTTGCTCACCTCCACTTCCCCGAGCGCCGTGTTCAGCTTTTTGGCGATCGCTTCCGCGAGAGGTCGGTTGGAATTGCCCGCAAACAACTTGATTTCGTTTCCGTGTGTGATCATGAAATTTCCTCGTTGGGTTTAGCCTTTCATATTGTATCTGTTTTTCGGGGCAAAGTCAAATGTTTCGCCGCCTGTTTGCGCTAACAACAAAAAAATATTTCGCACGCAAGCCTTCTCCTTTTGATTTTTACAAAAATCTCTTTTTTTTCCATAGACATTCTCCGCGCGGATATGATATAATACAGGTAATACAAAGGTAACGCTATGAAGTTTTCTCTTGTACGGTATTTTGCCGCTGTTGCTTTTCTGATCGCGGCGGGAGCGGGGGTCGCCTCTCTCTCTTCCGTCTCTCTCTCCGCTTCGGCACAAACGCCCGAAGGGCAGGCTCTTCTTGCGGAGACGGACGAGCTCCCCACGGGGAGAATGGTCGATTCGACGCAGACGAACGCCCGCGGCGAAGAGGTGGCGCTCAAAATCCTTCAAGACGGGAGCGGAGCCTACTACCTTGCCGACAATGTGCGCAACATCTATCTGTTCGACCTCAGGTCGAATACCTCGCGGGACCTGCGCGAGATCTATCGGAGCGAGACGGGAAGTTTTTCCGACCCCTATGCCGTAAGCGCATACGAGATCATGATCCGCGTCTACGACCTCTATGCCGAAGGAGAACTCTTCGGCACGCCGTTGAAGGGAATTACGGGAAAGGACGACGACGTCGGCGGCAACCACCGCGCACACGGCGAAATCCCCCTCTGCGTTCTCCTCTACTATGGGCAGGGCTACGCCAACGCGAGCTTCGAATACGACGAGCCTTCGGGCACGGCGTTTTTCAACATCGGGAACGGAAATCTGTCGGGACCGCTCTTCCATCAGGCGGCGGCGACCGACATTCTCGCGCATGAATACCAGCATGCGATCACCGTGATGAACACCGACCTTGTCTACCTCAATGCGGCGGGCGCGTTCGGCGAGGCGATCTCGGATATTGCGGGCGCGCTTGCCGAAGGGCACGAACCCGACGAGGTCGAATTCTGGCAAACGGGGGAAGACGCGGCTCCTCCCGGGGCGACGCCCATGCGCTCGGCGATCGTGCCCGATAAAAACTGCCGTCTGAACGCCAAAAACGCCTATCGGTTCTGCAATCTCGACCATGAACACAGCGGGTGCGACTACGGCGGCGTGCACTACAACTGCACCGTCTTCACGCACATGCAATACAACCTGTGGCGGAAACTCCCCTCCGTATTCACCCGCCGCACGATCGGACGGCTTTGGTTTTCGACCCTCTTTTCCCTTCCCTCCGAAGCGACGTTCGGGGAGATCGCCGAATGCTTTTACAGCGCCGCCGAATCGCTCGGGCTCGGGCAAGACGCGCTCGACGCCGTCGAACGCACCCTCTTCGAGAGCGGGCTGACGGCGAAAGAGGGAGAGTATCATCTCGTCATGTTCTACGATACCGTGCCCAATGTGGAGGCGTTCGGGCAAGCGCTCGAGACCGTCTGCGTAAAGGACGGGGAAGACGCTTCTCTCCCCGCCTCGCCCGACAACGTATATACCGAAAGAAAAATTTACACCTTCTTGGGGTGGAGCGAGAATTACGCCAACGTGCGGCGCGACGAGATCGTCCGCGCAAAATATTCCGAAGAGGACCGCTACTACACCGTCCGCTTCGAGGATGAGCACGGAGAGCTCCTCAAAGAGGAGAAAGTGCTCTTCGAAGAGAGCGCGACCCCTCCCGCGCCCCCCGTAAAGGAAGGCAACGAAATTTACGTCTACCCCTTTACGGGTTGGTCGCAGTCCTTCGAGACCGTGCGGGAGGACCTCACGATCCGTCCCGTCTATGAAGAGGAAAAGCGCATTTACACGGCGACCTTCCTCTCCGACGGGCAGAAGTTCGGCGTTTCCCTCTATACCTATGGGGACACGGTGAAACTTCCCGACCTCTCCGATAAGACGAAGGACGCGAGCGTTCGGTTCGCGGGTTGGTATCTCGACGAAGATTGCACGCAGTCCGCGGGCGACGTCGAAGTCACGGGCAACGTCGTGCTCTATGCAAAATGGGAGAATGTGGAAGAGAAAGGTTCGGGAGCGGCGATCGCGCTTGCGGTCACCCTTCCTTCCGTCTTGGTTGCCGCCGCAGCCGTCGCCGCCGTCTTTGCGGTCAGAAGAAAGAAAGGGAAACGTCGATGAAAAAGATTTTGAGGTCCATGACCGTCGCCGCTCTCGCGGCGGGGCTTGCGGGGTGCGCCGCCCTCCCTTTCTTCCCGCGGACGTCGGCATTTCATTTGGTACAGACGGACGAAGTCGCCTACGGAAAGGTCCTGCGATACGAGAATGCGGACGGCGAGGGTTACGCCCTTGCACTCGACAGCGCGGGTCGTCCCCTTTCCTCTACCCCCTACCGCGCCGCAGAACACAGTTCGGAAGGAAGCCCCGCCTTTGTCGTCGAAAAGGAACAGACCGACTATTACGGCGACCGCGTCTCCGTCACCACGGACTTTGAAGACGGTGTTTATACGCTTGCGGACCCTCTTCGCAACATCTATGTCTACCATGCGCGGAACGGCACGGGGCAGTTTCCGACCGACGATATGCGCTATCGGAACGAGACGGGCGTCTTCGACGATCCGATCGCGATCACTTCCTATCTCAACCTCATTCGGGTATACGACTTTTATGCAAACGGGGGCGCGGGCAAGCCCTTGCGCGGCGTAGACGGCAGCCACGACGAGATCGCGGGCAATGCCGAAGAAAATCACGAATCGCTCATCTATCTCTTCATCCACTATGGAGTGAACGAACAGAACGCGCACGGATGGTTCGACAAATATTATAATGCTTCGATGCTCGGCATGGGAGACGGAGTGGCGGACGGCGTGCTCTACAAACTCGGCAGAGCCGTGGACATCATGGCGCACGAATACCAACATTCGATCACCCATTTCTCCGTCGATTTTGTCGGTCGGAACGAATCGGGCGCGATCGACGAGGCGATCTCGGACATCTTCGGCGCGCTTGCCGAAGGGCATGACCTCACCGACGAGCGTTTCTGGCAAATGGGAGAGGACGCAGCAGTCAAGGAAGGCGGCTATGTCCGCTCGATCAAAGATCCCTCCGACGGGTACGCCTCTTCCTTCGACGATCCCTTCCCCCTCTGCTACGAAACGCACAACCACGCAAACGAAAACTGCGACTTCGGCGGCATTCACTACAACAGCACCATTCTGACCCATGCCCAATATCTGATGGTACAGGACATGCCCGAATTTTTCACCAAGAAGCGGATCGGCGAGCTCTGGTTCTCGCTCATTCCACTTCTCGGCGAAGAAGCGACGTTTGAGGACTTCAAAGGGGCGTTTGTCCAAACGGCAGAAAATCTCGGCTATGGGCAGGACGCGCTCAACGTCATCAGAAGACGGCTCGGGCTCCGCGAACAGTTTACCGTCTCCTTCCGCAACTATGACGGGAGCGAGCTTTACAGCGCAGAAATCGGCAGCGGAGAGGACGCCGTTTATCGGGGCGAAACGCCCGTCATGCCCGCCACGGAGCAATACGAATATACCTTTGACGGCTGGGATAACCCCCTCGGGAACATCACCCAAAACACTGTTTTTACGGCAACTTACAAGAGTACGCTCCGCTCCTATCCGATCAAATATTATTCGCGCGGGCTGTTGTACCGAGAGGAAACTCTCTCCTATGGGGACGAAATCCCGCTCCCCGTGCCCGAGCGCAAGGGATATACGTTCGGGGGGTGGTACCTCGACGATTCCCTGACCGAACGGGCGGAGGGGCAGACCGTAAACGGCGAGTTGCACCTCTACGCCAAGTGGGAAAAAGCGCCCGCTTTGAGCCGTACCCTCGTCATCATTCTCTCCGTCTGCGGAGCGCTCCTCGGTGTGGGGCTCCTCTCCCTTCCCTTCCTGATCAAAAAAAGACGTTAAAAAAAGCGGCGTAAAAGCCGCTTTTTTCATACTATCCGCCGTCAATCGCGTTTTGCCCGCTCCCGCGCGCGCATTTCTGTAAAGAAGGAAGTCAACACCTCCGCGCACTCCTCTTTGAGCACCCCGCCGACGACTTCCACCCTATGGTTGAGCAGATTCGCCTGCGCAAGCTCATCGGTGAGGCTCCTGCCCTTCTGCTCGTACGCGCCGAAGTAAACACGGTCGATCCGCGCGTTCAGGATTGCGCCCATGCACATGGGGCAGGGCTCCAACGTCACATAAATTTCCGATTCGGGCAACCGCCACGAATGCAATTTTTTACACGCTCTGTCGATGGCTCTCATTTCGGCGTGCGCCGTCGCCATCTGGAGCCGCGTGCGAAGATTATATCCCCTGCCGACGATC
>CANRCY010000084.1 GCA_947629225.1 uncultured Clostridia bacterium
TTGATATTGTAATTTCCTACGTCGATACAGAGGATCATACGTTATGCTCCGTGGCGGGGTCGAATGGCAATTTATTCGTTCTCTTTAATGCTATCTTCATAATCCGCACATAGACAGGCACCAAAGCAAAGCAACATGCCATTTCGATCGGACTATTGAAAGAAATCGCAACCTTAAATGCCGTGGCAAACGCGTCTCCGCCAAATAAAGACAGCATTACAAGCACAAGAACTGTATTTATAAGCGCTCCGATTGCTCCCGCAAAGGCAGCGGGAAGCGTTTCCCGAAGTAGAATGTTCTTTTTTTTGCCGATTTTCTTTCCCTTTTTCTCGGATTTGTCGAGTATTTTATGGGAGATGAATGAAAACAGATGGTAGCACCAATATGCGCCTACTCCCATGAGAACTCGGGGAAGAATGGAGACCAAGGGATTATACATAGGAACGTACCCAACCATAAAAGATATGATAAACGCACAAATGCCGAAGATCGTTCCTCCGCAGAACTCGTCTTTCCAATCGCCATAGAGGCAAAGGGCAATCGCCAAGGGCAGTGACAAGAATGCGGGGTTAATTCCGAGGATTCCAATGAAAACATAAGTTTCCAAAGTCAACACTGCGAAAATAAGCGCGGTCATTACGCCCAAAAACGCAACAAGGTGAGCTACATCTTTCTTCATATTCAATTCCCTCCATCGGATTTCCGTCGCGGAATATCCGTGAAAAATAAGTATTTGACGCTCCCGTTTGGCAGATAAGATCGTTGCCGTATCTTTCTGCCGAGGGTGCTATCTGTATAATTATATCAAAGAATCATGCCGTTTGCAACTAAATGAACGCGCTTTCGGGTAACATTTTTTGCCGTGCGCTCATACCATGGGATAGAAGCGGCTAAGGAGAAACATTACATACTTCCCGCCGCATTCAAGGAGGAAAAACTATGAATAGCTGTTTGCAAGGCAATAGCTGCCTTTGGATTCTCATCATCCTGCTCATTTTGGGAACTTGCGGGAATGTTTTCAATTCGAGCGTATTCACGGGTTGCGGGTTGCCTATTCTCATCGCCCTGCTCTACTGCATGTGGAGAAACGGCACCCTGCGCACGATCTTCGGCGGCGGCTGCGGCTGCAACAACAACTGAAAAAAGCATTCGGCGTTTTGAATCCCGATTCCGTAAAAAGCCCTCCCGTGTGGGAGGGCTTGCATTTTGGTTTATTGTTCGTCTCCGCCGCAACAGAGCAAAAGCGCGGCGATCGTCTTTGCGTCGCGGATCGCGCCCTTTTTGACGAGCGCGACCGCCTCTTCGAAGGGCAGTTTTACGACGTCGAGAAATTCGTCGCGGTCGGGGTGGCGGACCCCTTCCCGCACGTTTTGCGCCCGATAAATATAAATTTTTTCGTTTGAATAGCCGGGCGTCGGATAGAGCACCGTGAGCGGAACGAGGTCGGCGACGAGTCCCGTCTCCTCTTCGAGTTCGCGCTTTGCGGCAAGCAGGGGGTCTTCCCCCTTTTCAAGCTTACCTGCGGGGATTTCGAGCAGTTCTTCCCCGTAAGCGTAGCGGAACTGCCGTACGAGCACGACTTTTCCGCGGTCGATACAGAGGACGCAAGCTCCCCCGGGGTGTTCCACGATCTCGCGGCGGCAGGGCTCCCCGTTCGGAAGGAGCGCGTCGTCGCAACGGAGATTGACGATCTTTCCTCGATAGAGATAATTCTTGCGGACGGTCTTTTCTTCCAGATCCATGTCTTAAAGTTCCCCCGCAAGACGGAAAATTTCGTTGCTGTTTTCGCCCGAAGCGTCGGTCACTTGCAGGAAATAGAGATAGCCGCAGAGGA
This sequence comes from uncultured Clostridia bacterium, assembly GCA_947629225.1. Lineage (GTDB taxonomy): Bacteria > Bacillota > Clostridia > Christensenellales > Borkfalkiaceae > Gallimonas. The sequence continues at coordinate 1,835 of CANRCY010000084.1, forward strand.
GCGCCTTCAATTCGGTGTAATCTCCCCTGCCGACGGCGGCATACAGTTCGCCCAATATCATTTCCGCCGCGGCGCAATCCTCTTTCCCGAGGGAGAGCGAGGCGATGCGCGTCCGTTCGAGGGAGATCTTCTCCGCAAGTTTTTCGAGCCTGTTTTCTTCCTGTTTGCGGCGGGCGAGCGGAGCGCTCTCGCGGACGTCGGGATAGCATTCCCGCACGATGTCGCGGAAGGGGCGGATCACGCGGTCGACAAAGAGCGAATAGCTCGCTGTATAGCTCCCGTCCTCATAGAAGTAGCGGAGCAAAAAGTCGTTGAAGCGCATCGTCCCGCTGTCGAACTCGACGAGAAGGCAAAAGACGAAAGCGAGCAGTTCGCTCCGTTCGGCGGGCAGATAGGCTTCCCCCCGCCCCGGTCTTGAACCCTGTTCGGGCTGTTTGAGGTAGGCTTTTTTTGCGGCGGGATAGTCGAACCCGTTCGTGACGGCGGCAAAGAGTCCGCGCAGGTCCTCGCAGGTGGCGATCGCCCGCAACAGCTCCCCTATTTTCGTGTCGGCAAGGATGAATTTCCCCGTGATCAGTTCGTCGCATGCGGTAAAAAACCGTTGCATTTTTGCGGAATTTTCTTGCATGATACCCTCCGCCTTTTCGGCAAATTTTATAACTTTGAATTCTTCTTCTGCTATTATAGCACAAATCCGAAAATAATTAAAGAATTTTTCGGAAAATATCTTGATTTTGTTTGGGAATTTCGTTATAATATAGAAAAATGATGGTCGGAGGAAATGAAACCATGAAATCTTTGAAAATTTCTCTTGAAATGGCGCAAAAAGTGAAGGAATTCGTCACGATCACGCAGGGTTGCGAATGCGAAATCCTTTTGAAGAGCGGCAAGTATGTCGTGGACGCGAAGTCCATCCTCGGCATTTTCAGCCTCGATCTGAGCAAGCCCCTCACCGTAGAAATTTACAGCGACGACTGCGCGGACCTTCTTGCACAGCTTCAAAGATTCGCCGCATAACCCACGAAGGAACATCAAGCGTTACCCCTGCCGCTTAAAAGCTTTTTAAGCGGCGCTTTGTGTCTGTTTCGCATTAAGAGCAAAGGAAGAGTTCATGCAGGTCAAGGGAGAGACGTCGGTCAACAAGTTAATCCTTTTATTTGTGTTCGACAAGATGGAATGCCCTCTTTCCGAACGCACTTTGATCGATATGTGCACGTCCTCCAACGATTGGATCAATTATATGGACTGCATGGTCTTGCTCCATAAATTGCTCTCGGATAATTTCATCTGCGAAATCCCGAGCAGCGACGATCCGCTCTATACCCTTACGACCGAAGGCAGGGAGACGCTTGCAAACTTCTACATCAACATTCCGAAGAGTCTCCGCGAGGAAATTTCCCGCTTCGTCAAGAACAACAGCGCGAAGTTCCGCACGCGGCAGGATTGCAAATCCGATTATTACTTGAATGCGGACGGCACTTACACGGTCTTCTTGAAGATCCTTGCCCCCATGCAACCCATGCTCGAATTGAAGTTTGTCGTCCCTGACAAAAAAACGGCGAGTTATATCTATAAAAAATGGGAAGACAAAGCCTCGGAGGTCTACTCCGTGCTCTACGAAACGCTCGTCGATTGAGAGGTAACCAATGATCACTTATTCACCAAAGGGAACTTGCTCCAAACAGATCGTGTTCGATCTGGACGAGGAGCACCGCATCCACAATCTCAAATTTATCGGCGGTTGCAGCGGCAATCTGCAAGGCATCAGCCGCCTTGTCGAAGGAAAGACCGCAGAGGAGATCATTCCCCTTTTGAAGGGAATCCGTTGCCGCCAGAATACGTCCTGCCCCGATCAGCTTTCCAAAGCGCTCGAAGAGCAGATCGCACCCAAAGAACAGTAAAATGACCTCATGAAAAGAGCGGACCGCACGGTCCGCTCTTTTCAACTGACTTTGTAATTTTTTGCGAGTCCGCCCTCGCTCGTCTCGCGGTAGCGGGCGTTGAGGTCCTTGCCCGTCTCGTACATCGTGTGCACGATGAGGTCGAAGGAAATTTTTCTTGTCCCGTGCAAGACCTTTGCAAGTTCCGCGCTCGTGAGCGCGCGCAGAGAGGCGACGGCGTTGCGTTCGATACAGGGGATCTGCACGAAGCCGCCGACGGGATCGCAGGTGAGCCCGAGCTGGTGTTCGAGTGCGATCTCGGCGGCATATTCGATCTCCTCCGCGGGCGCGCCGAAGAGACGGCAAACGGCGGCTGCCGCCATGCTCGTCGCCGTGCCGACCTCCGCCTGACAGCCTGCCTCCGCGCCGCTGACCGAGGCGTTCTGCTTGACGGTGATCCCGACGAGCCCCGCGACCGCCAACGCCGCGACGATACGGTTATCCGAATATCCGTGCATTCTGCTCAGATAGAAGAGCACGGCGGGCAACACGCCGCACGCGCCGCAGGTGGGAGCCGTGACGATCGTCCCCCCGCTTGCGTTTTCCTCGCTCGTGGCGAATGCGAAGGCGCACAAATGCCGCTTCTCCATCTGCGCGGGTGTCTCTTCATGGTCGACCGTTTCGAAGAGGGTCTTTGCCTTGCGGCGGACTTGAAGTTTCCCCGGGAGAACCCCCTCTGCGGTAAGTCCCCTTCCGATCGCCGCCTGCATGGTCTTCCAGACATCGAGGAGAAACTCTTTGATCTCCTCTCCCTCAAAGTCATACACGATTTGGTCGAGGGTGCAATGATGTTCGCGGCTGTATGCGAGGATTTCTTCGAAATTTTGGAAGGGATAGACGTCCTTCCCCTCTGAAGCGGGTTCGCCTGCTACTTGGATGGTCCCCCCGCCGACCGAGAGATATGTGAGCTTTCCGAGGAGTTTTTCCCCCGCGAAGCCCTCGATGACGAGGGTATTGGGGTGCGGAAGGTCCTCTTCGTCATAGTTGAAAATAATCTCGCAGGGTTTTGGCGCGAGGGTGGAGAGAACGATCTCGTCCGTCAGGTGCCCCTTTCCCGTGTAGGCAAGGGAGCCGAACAGGGTCACGCGGAAGCGCTCCGCCGCGGGATAGCGTGCGGCAAAGTCCTTCGCAGCGCGCTCGGGTCCCATCGTGTGCGAACTCGAAGGTCCCTTCCCGATCTTATACAATTCTCTTAACGATTCCATGGTATCATTCCCCCGAAAGCGGTTTGCCGCCGAACGGCTTTTTTCTTCTGTCTTTAATCTTTTCTTTGGCGGCACATACTGAGAATGCTATGATACTTCTCTATATCCTGATTACGGTTTACATTCTCGCCGTCAACTTTTACGCGTTCCGTTTGATCAAGTCGCAACGGGACGAGTTCGAGGCGGGCGGAGAGACGGGAGGTTACGGAAAGCTGTTGCTTGCGGCGATCCTCGGCGGCGCGGCGACGATCTATGCCTCGATGTTCGCCATGCACTACCGTTTGAGCAATCTGCTTCTGATGATCGTTTTGCCCGTGCTTGCCGTTCTGAATTTTTACGGTTTTTATCTGGGATACCGCTCGGTGTGGATGTTTTTATGATCCGAGCCCGTGTTCCATCAGCCATTTGCAAACGCCGTCTTCTTCGCAGTAGCCGATGACCCCCGTCGCCTTCTCTTTCAGCCACTGGTCGGCGTTCATGACGGCATATTTTTCCTCGCAAACGTCGAACATATCCGAATCGTTTGCCGTGTCGCCGAAGCAAACGACCTTATCGCACTGCAAATATTCCCGCAAAAAGGCAACGCCGTTCGCCTTGGTGGCGGCTTTCGGCGAAATTTCCATCCAGAAATCGTTCTGGTACATCTCCTGATGGAAAATACAGATGAAGCGCGGGTCGTATTTGAGGATATTCCAAGCCTGTTCGAGGAGTTCCCGAGCGCCGATACAGTGGAAGTAAAAGACATAATCGCGCAAGAGCTCTTCATCGGAATGCACGGGGTCGAGGCGGCTCTCCCCCTGTCTGCGGAAGAGATAACGGCGGATGCCCTCCGTCTCGCTTTCGGCGACCCACTTGACCTTTTCTCTCCCCTCTTGCGCGGCATAGACAAAGGGATGGATGCCGAACGACTTCAACACGTCGAGGATATAGCGCTTTTCTTCCTCGGAAAGAAGAATGGCGCGGAGCGTTTTTTCGGAATGAAAATCATAGAGAAGCCCGCCGTTATATAAAACGACGGGAATACCGAGATCGAGCCCCGCGGTCGCCCGCTTTGCGCTCTCTGCGGAGCGCGCCGTGGCGAAGGTAAACCGCAGCCCCGAGGCGATCAGTCGGTTGAGGTGTTCGCAGCTGTACGAGGAGACCCGTTGCTCTTTCGTGAGCAGAGTCCCGTCGAGGTCGGTCACGAATAATGTTTTCATAAAGTCCTTTGAAGCGGTGTATTTTTTCGGACGCGACCATTATAGCATGGCGGCAAAAAATTGTCAACCAAAGAGGCGAGGTCTGCTCCCTTCAAATCGCCAAACGGTGAAAATATATTTCGGAAAAAATTAAGAAAACGGCGCGAAAATAATTGACAAGTATGGAAAACTTTGATAGAATGAACAAGCGTTGATTGAATGCGGGTGTAGTTCAATGGTAGAATTCCAGCCTTCCAAGCTGGCCGCGTGGGTCCGA
>CANRCY010000085.1 GCA_947629225.1 uncultured Clostridia bacterium
ATGAAGGTCGTTGCAAGGCGGGCATGGAGCTTACTGATCTCGGTACGCATCTGCGCACGGAGTTTTGCATCCAAGTTGGAAAGGGGCTCGTCGAGAAGGAAGACCTTCGGCTCGCGGACGATGGTTCTGCCGAGGGCAACACGCTGGCGCTGACCACCGGACAAAGCCTTGGGTTTACGGGAAAGATATTCGGTGATGCCGAGGATTTCGGCAGCCGCTTTGACCTTTTCGTCGATGGTTTCCTTCGGGACTTTTCTCAGCTTCAAGCCGAACGCCATGTTGTCGTACACGGACATATGGGGATAGAGCGCGTAGTTCTGGAAGACCATTGCAATATCTCTGTCTTTGGGGACGACGTCGTTGACGAGCTTGCCGTCAATATAGAGTTCGCCGGAAGAGATCTCTTCGAGACCTGCGATCATGCGGAGGGTCGTAGACTTACCGCAGCCGGAGGGACCGACGAAGACCATGAATTCTTTGTCGCGGATTTCGAGGCAGAAATTGAACACTGCCTGGTTGCCGCCGGGGTAGACCTTGTTGATGCCTTTGAGTAAAAGACCGGACATAATTTCCTCCAAAATCAATTTCTGAAATTATTTTACACCTTTTTTCATAAAAAAGCAATGGGCAATTATCACAAACATCCCCCGCGAGATTGTATATTTTGCACAAGGTAGCACAATTATGTCATTTCGACCAAGGGAGCAAAGCGACCGCGTGGAGAAATCTCAACATTGTAATGAGGTAGAGATGTCTCGACTACGCTCGACATGACAAATAAAAGACGAATAATTATGTCATTTCGACCAAGGGAGCGAAGCGACCGCGTGGAGAAATCTCAACATTGTAATGAGGTAGAGATGTCTCGACTACGCTCGACATGACAAATAAAAGACGAATAATTATGTCATTTCGACCAAGGGAGCGAAGCGACCGCGTGGAGAAATCTCAACATTATTTTAACAAGGTAGAGATGTTTCGACTACGCTCGACATGACAAATAAAAGCACGGAGCGGCGAAATTACAAATTAACGTCATGTTGAGCGAAGGCGTTAGCCGTAGTCGAAACATGTCCTTATAATGGGACACCCTTCGACAATGTTACTTCGTCGCTAATGCTCCTCGTGCCGCCCTTGGACAACATAGAACGTGCGGGCGGGGCAGGGTGACGTATTGAGAATTGCGCCGAAAGGGGGGATGGTAACCATGCAAGAAAATAAGGTGCCCCCTTCCCTACCCTCCCCCCAACAAGTTGGGGGGAGGCAAGAAGCAGCCCCCCTACCCGTTTTGGCGGTCCTTGCCGCCAAAACTCTCAGAACCCTTTCCCCCTCGCTTTGCTCGGGTACTTTCCCTAAAAGGGACAGCGAGACACCCCCTCACCGCCTATGGCGGAGCTCCCCCTCAAGGGGCAGCCAAGAAGCCGCCCTGACTTCATAAGAAAAAAATCACGGCGGAGCCGTGATTTTTTTCTTGCGCATATTCTGCGTGATTCGTTATGCCGCAGCCTTAATTTCAACGGTAAGGTTTGCGTGACCATCCTTCCCAAACGTATAGGTTTTCCCGCCAACCGTAAGCGTTCCCGTGTACAGCGTTTTGATGTCGCCGTAACCGCTACAATCGATCGCGATACCATACGTTCCGTCTGCCACGGCAGAAAGATCAACTTTTACGACAAAATTGCCGTCGGTGACAGTCACTTCCGTCGTGACTTTCTGCCAACCCTTCTCTGCATGAGTGAGATCGACGCACATCGAACGGACGTCTTCGTCCTTCAAGAATTTCTCGATTTGCTCGACAGTATAATTCGAATCGAACGTACCGCTCACAACGAGGATAGGTTTGTTGCTTTCTTCTTTGAGTTCTACATTCGTGACCGCAAAGTTGCGCTCTACTTTCAGAACGATGCAACCCCAATGATCCTCCGTCCCGTAATAGTTGGTGAGCGTATAGGTGCTACCGACTGCCTTCACAGTATTGTTCGGGCAAGCCGTTTTGCTGAGTTTGAGGTCGCCGTCGCCGCCCTTTGCGTTGAAACGGCAGTAATGCTCGCCTGCGGGAAGCCAACTGACATCGAATTTTACGGTGTAGGTGTGCGCCGAGGTATCAATGGAAATTCTTCTGATACGGTCTTTGGTGCCGTTATATTCGCCGAATTCGAAGGGATACTTATCTTTCGAGAAGAAAGTTTTTGCTTCGTCTTCCGTGACTTCACTGTAATATTTACCCGAGATCACGAAGAAGGCTTTGTCGATGTCGTTTTTGAAATTCTCGTCCTTGCCGTTGCCCTTATCGGGGGTGAGTTCAAGCCGAGCGGAAGAAGGTCTTGCGAACTTCGCCCCAACTCTGAGACCCGTGTGACCATAGCCGTTCGACTTTTGAAGCGTGTATGCCTTTTCGCCAAGTACCACCGTTTTGTCTTGAATGTCAAGTCCCAATTCGCCATTGATGAGGACGTTGCGGAGTTCGCCGTCTTTCAGATCGGTAATGTCGCATTTGGCGGTCCAGGTAGCTTCGCTCGTCGTCACGACGACGCTCGTCGGTTTTTCCGAGCCCGCTTTCTCGTCCCAGAAATGGACGTTCATTTTGCCGTCGCCCTCAAAGAGAGCTTTGAGTTCGGCTTCGGTGCCACCTGTAAAGGTACCGCTGGCGATCAGATAAACTTTTTGTGCGGTTCCGTCCAACTCGATGTCAAGCCCTGTGACGGCACAAGTAAGACCTACGGGTTCGGCGTCTTTGATTTCAAGCCGACAAGCTTTGTTCCAAGCCTTGGCGATCAAGTGGTAATCTCTGCCGTTCAACGTCAACGTGGTATCTTCGGTTGTGTCGGCTTTCGGGTGCGCCAAGTCGGTTCCGAGTTCGCCGACGCCGTCTTTCCAACAAAGCGCATACTCTTTATCGTTGGGCATTTCGGTGACATCGAATTTGATCGTCCATGTCCCGGCGGAAACGGTAGCAACTCTCGTGGCGGGTTTTTGGCTCTTTGCGCCGCCGTTGCCCCAGAAGTAGAAGGTTGCCTCGTCTTCGAGATAGCTCTTGAGCTCCGATTCGGTATAGCCCTTAAAGGTACCTGCGTAATTGAGATAAATCTTTTCGCCCTCTTGCGTCAGCGTAATGTCGGTAAATTCTCTCGACTGGCTTGCATAACCTATGGTAAGCGTAAGATCGCTTCCGACGCTGCCGACAAGTTGATATTTGAGGTCTCCCGAAATCTCTGTTGTGTTGCAAGTTACGGTTTTAACATTCCCATAGCCGTTTCTGTTTTCGAGAATGAAATAAGTATCGTTTCCCAATTCGGTCACGTCGATCTTAACGGTATAGAGCCCGTCTTCGGCTTCCGCCGTTACTTCGGGTTCAACATAGGTATAGGGATCGTGCCCAAGGCAAACGCTGAAATTCAACACCCTTTGGTTTGCGTTTTCGAGCGCATCGAGCATGGCTTCGTCGGTGTAGCCCTCGTAAGCGCCCTCCACAACGACATACACTTTGCTGTCGGTCACTTCGAGTGCGGCGCTCGAAATGCTCTCAGCCTCTTTCCATTGTGCGGTAATCGTGACGTTCGCGGAGGCAGTGATCTTTTCGCCCGCTTTCTTCACGTCGTCGGTTTCGCCGATCTTCCAACCCGCGAACATATGCCCCTTCCACCATGCGGGAGCCGCGGGAAGAGTATATTCTTCATCCTTGTTGGTCTGTACGGGATCGGGCGTTGCCCATGCGGTGTCGGGCTTTTCTTCATTGAGAGCGGGAACGCCGCCGAGGTCGATCGTGACGGTGACTTGTTCCTTCTGCACTTCCCACCGCGCGGTGACGGTAACGTCTGCGGTAGGCGTGATCTTGTCGCCCACTTGCTTCAAAGTAGCGTCTTCCCCGACCTTCCAACCCTTAAAGGTATGACCTGCCCATTCGGGAGCCGCGGGAAGGGTGTACTCCTCGCCCTTGTTTACCTTTTGCGCGTCGGGAGCCTTGCCCGTTGTATTTTCGCCAAGGCTGAACGTGACGGTCACTTGCTCCTTGGTCTCTCCGCCCGTCCACTGTGCCGTGAAGGTGACGTTCTTCTTGGGCATTGTATAGGTCGCACCGGGGGCATAGTCCTTCGAGCCGTCGTTCCACGTCTTGAACGTGCTGCCATCTTTGGTGAAGGGGTTCTCCTTTACCTTAAAGGTTTCGCCCTCTTTGTACTTCTCCTCTGCGGGAGCGGTCCCCGTACCGCCGTTTGCGGCGTAAGTGACGGTGTAAGTGGTAGGCGTATCATCGGGCTGCTCTTCTTGGGGTTTGCAACCGACGAAGAGCGCCGCACCGAGACAGAACATGCACAACACTGTCAAAATACGGATGATGTGTTTTTTCATAACTTCCTCCTCAATTTTATTCCTTGTTTTTGCGCTTTCCCCGCGCGCCTTTGGGGCAGAACGCGGATTTCTGCGCTTGGCTGTATTATACTATAAATTTAACACGTTGTCAATAGAGTTACGAACAAAAAATGCAAAAAATTTTCAACTGCAAAAAAATTTCACGGTTATTTCCCGAAAAAAACAAAATATATTTGATTTTGTAGGAAAATTTCCTTCATTTGACGGACAAAAAGGAACGGGGGAGGCAAGACGTAAGGGGTGACGCTTGTCGCCCCTGCAGGGGAGATGCCACGAGCTTGCGAGTGACAGAGGGGTTCAAAAACCCTTTCGGCTCACTGCGTTCGCCACTTCCCCTTCAGGGGCAGCGAGACACCCCCTCAGTCACCTGCGGTGACAGCTCCCCCTCAAGGGGCAGCCAAGAAAATAAGGTGCCCCCTTCCCTACCCTCCCCCCAACAAGTTGGGGGGAGGCAAGAATCACCCACCCCCCTACCCCCCTCCATTGGAGGGGGTAAGAAGAATCAGCATGAAAAAACAAGCCCGAGGGCTTGTTTTTTGTCGCTTCCATATATACATTCTATCGATCGCTCTTTATGCGCTCTTTTTATAGACGAGCTTGGGACGCGCGCCCTTTTCGACGCACTCCTTCGTGATGATGACCTCTTCTACATTCTTTTCCGTGGGAATGTCGAACATGATGTCCGTCATGATCCCCTCGATGATGGTGCGAAGTCCCCGCGCGCCCGTCTTGAGCCGTATTGCCGTATTCGCGATCTCGCGCACCGCCTCGTCCTCCACCGTGAGCTTCACCCCGTCGAACCCCACAAGTTTTTGGTATTGCTTGATGATGGCGTTCTTGGGTTGGGTGAGAATGTTCACGAGGGCGTTCTCGTCGAGCGCCTGCAAACTCACCACGATGGGAACTCTGCCCACAAACTCGGGAATGAGACCGAATTTGGTGAGGTCCTGCGGTTTTACGTCGTCGAGCAGAGAATAGTCCACCTCGTTTTCGCCGAGCTTGACTTTACTGCCGAAACCGAGCCCCGTATCGTCCTTCCGTGCGCTGACGATCTTATCGAGCCCCACGAACGCGCCGCCGCAAATAAAGAGAATATTCGTCGTGTCGATGCGCATGCAGTCCTGCTGGGGGTGCTTTCTGCCGCCCTGCGGAGGGACGTTTGCGACCGTGCTCTCGATGATCTTCAAGAGCGCCCGAAACGTCGCGCGTGATAGAGACGTTCTCCCCCTTGCGGGCGATCTTATCGATCTCGTCGATATAGATGATGCCGCGCTGGGCGCGCTCGATGTCGTAATCGGCGTTCTGAATGAGCTTTAAGAGGATATTTTCGACGTCTTCGCCGACGTAGCCCGCCTCGGTGAGGGTGGTCGCGTCGCTGGTGGCGAAGGGCACGTTGAGAATTTTCGCAAGAGTACGCGCGAGGAGGGTCTTTCCGCTCCCCGTGGGACCGAGCAACAAAATATTGCTCTTTTCGATCTCCACATCGTCGTCCTTCTTGCCCGCGGCAAGGGAATTGATGCGCTTATAGTGGTTATACACCGCCACCGAGAGCACCCGCTTCGCCTTGTCCTGTCCGATGATATATTGGTCGAGTTCCTCTTTGATCTCGGCGGGCTTTTTGAGCTCTACCTGTTCCGCGGGCGTGGAAGGCGGCGTCTTTTCGAGAAGGTCTCTGCACAGCTCCACGCACTCGTCGCAAATAAAGCGATGAGCTTTTTCGTTTTGGATTTTTCCTTTCCGCAAAAGGAACAGCATTGTTCGTATTTTGCCATATCACTCCTGATTTTTTACGGGGAGCTCAACGCTTCTCGTAAACTCTGTCGATCAGCCCGTATTGGAGCGCTTCGTCCGCGGTGAGATAGTTATCCCGATCGGTATCGCGCTCGATCTCCTGCACCGTTCTGCCCGTGTTGCGGGCGAGAATCGTGTTCATCTTTTGCTTGATGCGCAAAATGTGTTCCGCCTGAATGCGGATGTCGCTCGCCTGCCCCTGCGCGCCGCCGAGAGGCTGGTGGATCA
>CANRCY010000086.1 GCA_947629225.1 uncultured Clostridia bacterium
GTTGCCGCCGACACGGGATACCGATATACCGGGGTTAACGGCAGGTCTTACGCCCGAGTGGAAAAGCTCGGTCTCTAAGAATATCTGTCCGTCGGTTATGGATATTACGTTAGTAGGTATATATGCCGACACGTCGCCCGCCTGCGTCTCTATTATCGGCAGTGCTGTCAGCGAGCCTCCGCCGTACTCGGCGTTTAGGTTAGCGGCGCGCTCGAGCAGTCTTGAGTGAAGATAGAATACGTCGCCGGGGTACGCCTCACGTCCGGGCGGACGCTTAAGCAGCAATGAGAGTGCGCGGTAGGCTACCGCATGCTTTGACAGGTCGTCGTATACGACCAGCACATCCTTGCCTTGCTCCATAAAATATTCACCCATAGCGCAGCCCGAATACGGCGCTATGTATTGCAGCGGGGCAAGCTCGCTCGCCGAGGCGGAAACGACTATGGTATAATCCATAGCACCCTCGGTCTTTAGCTGCTCCACAACGTTTGCCACCGTGGACGCCTTTTGCCCGATAGCGACGTATATGCAAATAACGCCTGTCTTTTTCTGGTTTATTATCGTATCCACCGCTATGGCGGTCTTGCCCGTCTGGCGGTCGCCGATTATCAGCTCACGCTGACCTCTGCCTATCGGTATCATAGAGTCTATCGCCTTTATACCCGTCTGCAACGGTACGCTGACAGGCTCTCTGGTGATAATACCGGGGGCTATCCTTTCTATCGGGCGGGTCTCGGTCGAGGTGACCGGCCCTTTTCCGTCGATAGGCTGTCCGAGGGCGTTTACTACTACATGAGCGGCACGCACACCCTGCGCGAGGAGACGGAGGACGGCGAAACGGAGAAGAGCGAAACGCTCCAAATCCGCGCTTCCGTCACCGAAGACGATCGGCTGAACTATGTGGAACTTCTCCACGAGAACGAGACGGAAGAGGAGTGGGGCGAAGTCGAGCAAGAGGCGAAATACGTTTACACTACCTATTCCGCAGGGCGCAAAGTGGAGCAGACCGAGGTCGAATTCGAAACGGGGGTCGAACACGGGCAGACGGAGACGGAGTACGAGATCGTCTTCCAAAACGGCGCTTCCCGCAACGTCTATGAAGTGGAACGGGTGAATATCAACGGCAAAACGTACATCGAAGTAGAGTACACCATCGAGGGCAAGCGCGGCAAGTTCGTCATCTTGAAGAACGAAGACGGCACCTATCAGTATAAGTTCACGTCCCGCGCCTCCGACGACAGGACCTTCCGCGACTACGACGATTAAATTTCCCAAAAAAATTCGGAAAACCGCTTGACAGCAGATCGGAAACATGTTAAAATAACAATCGTTATATAACGGTTGTTATTTTTTTGCGCAAAGAAAGCCGCCCGCCCCGCACGGTATGCAGGGCGGGCGGAGAAGGGGAGACCGAGGAAGGGAGACAAGGTGCCGAGGACAAGCAAACTGACAAAAGAGGAAGCGCTCCGCGCGGCGGCGGAAGTTGTGCGGAAGGGGGGAGAGGGGGCGCTCAACGCGCGGTCGCTCGCGAAGGAGCTCGGCTGTTCCACCCAGCCCGTATATTCCCTCTTCCGCAATATGGAAGAACTGAAAGAGGCTCTTTATACCGAGGCGAAAAACGCCTACCGCCGCTTTATCGACGGCTATCTTGCGCGCGGCGGAAGGAGCCGCTACGAATCGTTCGGCATGGGCTATGTGAAGTTCGCGCAAGAGGAGCGGGGGCTCTTCCGCTTTTTGTTTTTGCGCGACCGCAAAGCCTCGGAGCCGCAGACGGAAGACCCGTTTTTGGACGACATCCTCGCCGAAATGACCGAACTCTACCGTATGACCGAAGAGCAGGCGCGCGCCTTTCACGGGGACATGACGGTGTATTCCTACGGTTTGGCGGCGCTCGTCAACACGGGCAATTATACGCCTACCGACGGGGAGATCTCCGAGTGCTTCAAGCGGGAATTTTACGCCCTGTATGCCTATTATTTCCCCAACCGTCCCAAGTTTTGGGAGTAATAACCCCTTGCTGTCCCCAATTTGTCATTTTGCCCCGCGCTTGGAGAATCGGAACAGCGGGCGGGGCGGAATGACGCGGGCGGGAACAGTGGACGGAGAGAGAAACGATAAGGAGAAAATATGCAGAATTTCGGAATGAGTATGTTGTGGTTTTGGGTGTGTTATATTTCCGTAACATGCGTGGGTATGGCGCACTGCGTGTTCAACATCAGGGTATTGCACATGAAGCCGATGGACGATCACTCGATGGGCGAGGGTTATGAGGCGACCAAGCCGTGGCATCCGCTGTATAACATCGTGCTGTTTCCGCTCTTCGGTTGGCTCTACATGCGCGGGCTCGCCGCGCCGACTGCGGTCGAGGCGCTGATCACGGGCGCCGTATGGGCAGGCATCTGCATTGTGTTCGACCTCGTCTGCTGGGTTTTGATCCCGCACCCGTGGCGGCTCACATTTCGGCAGTTTTATATAGAATATCAACCCCATATCACGTTGATTTATCTTATTATTTTTCTCTCGCCCCTTGTGGGTTACGGGTTTGCGATGCTATGAGGAGTGCAAAGCCGTAGGCGAAGCGGAGGAATCTCAACATCATAACCGATCAAAAAACCATGAATATCATCGAAATCGAACATTTGAAAAAGTATTACGGCGAAGTGAAGGCGGTGGACGACGTCTCTTTCTCCGTGGAGAAGGGGGAGTTTTTCGCCTTTCTCGGCGTGAACGGCGCGGGCAAGAGCACGACGATCTCCGTGCTCTGCGGACAGCAGTCCCGCACGGGCGGCTCGGTCAAGGTGGCGGGAAAGGACGTAGACGAAGCCCCCGCCGAAATCCGCAGAAAGATCGGGGTCGTCTTCCAGAACAGCGCGCTCGATAAATCCCTCTCCGTGCGCGATAATTTGAAGTACCGCGCCGCGCTCTACGGCGTTACGGGAAGGGAATTCGAAGAAAAACTTCGGGAGCTCACCGCGCAGTTCGGCTTAAAGGACCTTCTGAAACGCCCCGTGGGCAAACTTTCGGGCGGGCAGAGGCGGCGGGCGGACATTGCCCGCGCGCTCGTCCACAGCCCCGAAATCCTCATTTTGGACGAGCCCACGACGGGGCTCGACCCGCAGACCCGAAAGAGCGTTTGGGAAACCGTGAACGCCATCCGCAGAGTGCGGGGGGTGACCGTCTTCCTCACCACGCACTACATGGAAGAGGCGGCGGACGCCGACCGGGTCGTCATTTTGGACGGGGGAAAAATTCTCGCCAACGCCACGCCGCTCGAACTCAAAAACAACTACACGGGGGACTTTATCACCCTCTATGGGGCAAAGGAAGAGGACGTGCGCGCATTGGGTCTCTCTTACGAAAAAGTGGGGGAGGCGCTTCGGATTGCGGTCGCGGATACGGCGGCGGCGACCGAACTCATCGTAAAGTACCCGCGGCTCTTTACCGACTATGAAATTACCAAGGGCAAAATGGACGACGTTTTCCTCGCCGTCACGGGAAAGCGTGGAACGGAGTAGCGCCTTACTTGCCCACCCCTTGAGGGGTGGGTGGCGAGCGAAGCGAGACGGAAGGGGTGTTTGCAATTGGGAAAGAACACCCCCTCAGTCTCGGCTGGCGCCTTGACAGCTCCCCCTCAAGGGGTAGCCAAGGAATAAGGAGCCCCCTTTCGGCACTGCGTGCCACTTTCCCCCGCTCCGCGGGGGACAGCAAAAAATACCGATCGACACACACATCTATGAAAACATTATCTTATCTCATTGCAAGAAACTGTAAAGTGTATTTTCGCGACAAGGGGGTGTTCTTCACCTCGCTTTTGGCACCGCTCATCCTGCTCTTTCTCTTCGTGGCGTTTTTGGGGAACGTCTACCGCGACTCTATCCGCTCCGTGGCAGAGGGTATTCCGCTTTCGGACGCGCTCGTGGAGAGTATCGCCGCAGGGTGGCTCATCTCCTCTCTTTTAGCCGTCTGCACCGTGACGATCGCCTTCACCGCAAACATCATCATGGTGCAGGACCGCGTCAACGGGCAAGCCGCCGACCTCTTCGTCACGCCCGTGCCGCGCTCCCTCGTCGCGCTCGGCTATTTTATCTCCACCTTTCTCGTGACGTCGATCGTCTGCTTCGTCGCACTCGGCGCGGGCTTCATTTACATCGGCGTTGCGGGGTGGAACCTCTCGGCGGCAGACATTCTTTTGACCGTTGCCGATACCCTGCTTTTGACGCTGTTCGGCACTGCGCTCTCTTCCGTCGTCTGCCATTTTCTCCGGTCGCAGGGCGCGGTGACGGGGGTACAGGCGACCGTCTCCGCGGCGTACGGATTCCTCTGCGGCGCGTATATCCCCATCGGAAATCTCGCAACGGGTCTCAAAAACGCCATTATGTTCCTGCCCGGGACGTACGGAACGGGGCTCGTGCATGCCCACCTCATGGGCGGCGCGATTTCCGCGGTAGGGGAGGGACTGCCCCCCGAAGCCGCCGCGCAGATCGTAAAGGGCATGAAGGACGGCTTCGACTGCAATCTCTATTTCTTCGGCGGAGCCGTTCCGCCTTGGACGTGCTATCTCGTGCTCGCCGCGGCGACCCTGCTCCTCATCGGGGTCTACGTCGCCCTCTGCGCGCGGAGAAGAAGATAAGAAGTTTCTAAAAATGCCGCCCCGCGCAAGATTGCGCGGGGCGGCATTTTTTTTATCCGAATTTTATTTTGTCAGCCGTTCGATGGCTTTTTCGTAAATGTCAAGCAACAGTTTTACCCGATCGAGGGTGATGTATTCGTCCGCCATGTGAATGACGGGAGGATCGCCTGCCATTTCGGGTCCGAAGCCGACGCCCTCTTTCAGAGCCCGCGCATAGGTCCCGCCGCCGATGGCGATGGGCTCCGCCCGTTTGCCCGTGCATTCCTCATAGGTTTTGAGAAGGGTCTGCACGAGCTCGCTGTTCTTGTCGTGGAACAGGGGCTCCTGAAAGTGCACCGTCTCGTATTTTACGCCGAATTTGGCGACGAGGGCGAGGACTTCCTCCACGGGGATCGTCGCGGGATAGCGGATATCGACGAGCACGAGCACCTGCCCTTTGCGGTACTTGATGACGTTGGGGGACATCGTAAGGCTGCCCGTTTCGTCGGAGAGCTTTGTAAGCCCGTAAACGTCGTTGAACACGCAGTCGAGGATCCGCGCGACAACGTCGCTCTTTGCCTCGAAGAATTTGAGAATGGGAAGAATGGCGTTTTGCCCGAGTTCGGGCGTGGAGCCGTGCGCGCTCTTGCCGTAGGAGAGGAGCTTTTTCCCCCGAAGCGTCAGCCCGAGCTCCCTCGCCTTGGATACGGAGAGGGCGCGGGGGGTCGCCTCGCAGTGGTCGCAGACCATGTTTGCCGTCTTTCCGCCTTCGAGATGAAGGAAGGGAGCATGGGGGATGGGGAAGTGCAAGCGCAGGTGCAGAATGCCCTTTTCCGCGTAGATGACGGGGAAATCTGCGTCGGGAGAGAACCCTTTTTCGGGCATGTGCGCGACGCTCTTATAGTGCTCGATGCACGCCCAGCCGTTCTCTTCGTTGCAGCCGACGATGAGTTTGATCTTTTTGGAGGGGACGAAACCCTTGTCTTTGAGGGCTTTCAGCGCGTACAGGCAGCAGATCGCGGGACCCTTGTCGTCAACGGCGCCCCGTCCCCAGATGCGCCCGTCCTCGACGACGCCGCCGAAGGGGTCCTTCGTCCAGCCGTCGCCCGCGGGGACGACGTCGAGATGGCACAGAACGGCAAATTCTTCCTCCGCATCTCCAAAGAGGACTTCGCCCGCATAGTTGCCGTAGTTGCGGGTCTCGAACCCGAGGCTCTCGGCAAGGCTCAAAAAGTGATTGAGACAGTCTGCCGCGCCTTCCCCGAAGGGATATTTGGAGTGATATTTGAGGGAATATTTTGCGAGAGAAGAATCGAAGCGGATGCTCTCGCAAATGCTCTTGACCGCTTCGTCGAAATAATTGATCATAAAGGTCTCTCCTTGTGGGTAGGTTTATTGTATCATACCGCGGGAGAAAAGTCAATACTTCCCAAAACGCGAAACGCAAAAAAAACGGCAAGCGGGAAGAGAAAAAAAGAGGGGAAGCGCAAAACGTTCATTAAAGTGTGCGAATGCGGGGCTCCCGCTTTCCGACCCGTTCCGATCCATGCGGCGCGCCCCCCGCGGCAGAGGCGCGGGGGGCGCGGGAAGGGCGATTTTTTTCGGGCAGACGCGATCGGGTCACGCGCCCAGAAGGGCTTTCATCTTTTCGACGGCGGCAGTGCGGTTGTCGCTCTCCGTCTTTTCGTAGATCGAGGAGATGTAGTTGCGCGAAGTGCCG
>CANRCY010000087.1 GCA_947629225.1 uncultured Clostridia bacterium
CGAGCTTGGACGTAGCAAGATTCCCTCGGAGAGCCGCCATTCGAACTTCGTTAAAGCAATTCGGCTCGGAATGACGCAGACGGGGCAAGCAAAACCCCCTCCATTGGAGGGGGATTCAGGGGGTGGGCTCGCTGTCCCTTGCAGGGAAAGTGGCGCGCATGCGCCGAAAGGGTTTTTGCAATTCTGTCATTTCGCCCCGCTCTCCCTTTTTTTGTCATTTCGCCCCGCTCTCCCTTTTTTGTCATTTCGAGCTTGTCGAGAAATCTCCACCTCTTTACCCCTTCCATCGGAGAGGGATTCAGGGGGTGGGCTTGCTGTCCCTGAAAGAGAAAGTACCCGCGAAGCGGGGGAAAGGGTTTCTCATTATTAGGGCTCCCGAAAAAAGACGAAGTATTTTTTCGGGAAATAGAAGCGCCCGCCCGCGGCAAAGCCGCGGGCGGGCGCCCTTCTTCCTCTCGCAAATCGTCAATCTTCGATGATCGTATTCCCTCCGTCTTCACTGTGCCCGATCCTTTGCCCCTGGCTGTCGTAAAAAGTCTTTCCGTCATCGCTGTAAACGGTTGAGGTGCACCCCATACTGTTCGTATATGTGTACGCTTTCTTCGGCAGACCTTCCCATCTCCCGAACAGCAAATATAAAATCTTTCCGATTATTTTCGCGATAAAAGCGATCACGAGCACGATGATGGTCACAATTCCGATCAGCGTGAAATAGTTGACGATCAACAGCAAAGGCATCCAAATCAGACTGCAAAGTTCCCCGATAAATGATTTGATCTCACCCAACCAACCGAAAAAACAAAACATGCCTATGTTGAGCAAAGCAGTCATCACATATCCCGACCAAGCAACCCATACCAATTTTTCAAGTTCATTTACATGAAAAATATTGTTCATGGAATCAAAGACAGTAATATTCTTTTCTTCGATCATAACGAGGAATTTCGTAGGGAAAAACGCATACAGGATATAAGCGCATATCGCGCAATAAACAAGCAACAGAAATGCCGAAATCAAGAAATGAGGGTGATTTTTTCTTAAAGCAACATATGGCAATACCGCGACAGCTGAGATGTAGAATCCCGGCGTAAACCAAATCGCGTTCTTAATAAAAGTAAACGGAATGTTGTGTTCATGCAAAAAATCCAACTCATGGTCGAATGTGTATTTCCCCAAGCATACATAGGCAATGCAAAACAGAACGATCGGGATAAGCGCAATACCGAAGTTACCGAAAATTTTTCGGATTACCGACTTTTCCATTTGTAAACTCCTCTTTCGATTTTTAACTATATTATAGTTATCTTTACAACTGTTGTCAACAAAATAACAGCATACTGTCACGACCGCAAAAATCAACGATCTTTGCAAAATTTTACATTGCAGAGTACAAGATATTATTGAATATATTGAATAAACGCCCGCTTTTTGCGGGCGTTTATCACACCTTTTGCCGCCCGCGGGAGCGACGCTCCCGCGGGCGGCAAAAGCAAAATCCGAAGCGCCCGCCCGCGGCAAAGCCGCGGGCGGGCGCCCTTCTTAACTGTTTTTCGGCTTAATAATTTTCTGCCGTGATCTCGAAATAGCTCTGCGGGTGGGCGCAGACGGGGCAGATCTCGGGCGCCTTGGTGCCGACGATGATGTGCCCGCAGTTGCGGCATTCCCAAACCTTAACTTCGCTCCGCTCGAATACCTGCGCTGTTTCGAGGTTATGGAGCAACGCGCGGTAACGCTCCTCGTGATGCTTTTCGATGGCAGCGACCATGCGGAACTTGACCGCAAGCGCGTGGAAGCCCTCCTCTTCGGCAGTCTTTGCGAATCCCTCGTACATATCCGTCCATTCGTAGTTTTCGCCTTCCGCCGCTTCCTTCAAATTCGTCGCCGTGTCGCCGATGCCGCACAGCTCTTTGAGCCAGAGTTTGGCGTGTTCCTTTTCGTTATCCGCCGTCTTCAAAAAGAGCGCGGACATCTGCTCGTAGCCCTCCTTCTTTGCAACGGACGCAAAGTAGGTGTACTTATTGCGCGCCTGCGATTCTCCCGCAAACGCCGCCTGCAAATTCTTTTCGGTCTGCGTGCCCGCATACTTGTTTTCCGCCATTTTCGAAGTTCTCCTTATGTTTTTTAAGATACTTTTATTATATCATAACCGAAAATTTTGTCAAGATTTTTCCGATAAATGCCAGACCCATGTCCCGAAATCGGGCAAGCGCGGCAAGAGCAGTCCCGCATGCATCAGGGTATCGCCGCGCAGAGAGAGCCCGAGCTCCCTTATCGAATACGTCTTTTCGAGCGAAAGCCCTTTCAGGCGGATACGGCGGTCGAAGTCCCCTGCCTCGGCGTGGACGCGCATGCCCGCAACGTATGCGCGCGTCTTGTCCTTGCTCACGACGGCGACGCAGAACACGTTTCCTTCGAACGGGTCGGCAATGCGGTACAGATCCCCGCGCAGAATGAGCTCTTCGATCTCACGGTAATTTGCGATCTGCTCTTTGATCTGCGCTCTCTCCTCTTCGGAAAGTTTACGGGGGTCGAGCTCGTAGCCCGTCGCGCCGAGGGAAGCGATCGTCCCGCGCGAGGCAAAGGGCGTCGTCCTGCCCGTCTGGTGGTTGGGGCAGGAAGAGACGTGACAGCTCATGGCGGAGAGCGGGTAGCCGTAGGAGGTCCCCCACTGGATTTTGGCGCGCTCGTACGCGTCGGTATCGTCGCTCGTCCAGAATTGCGGGAAGAAGCGGAGCATTCCGCCGTCGAACCTGCCGCCGCCCCCCGAACAGCCCTCGAAAAAGACGTCGGGAAACGCCGCCTGCAACCTTCCGATCAGCGCGTAGACCCCTGAAATGTAGCGGTGGGCGAATTCCCCCTGCCGCTCCGCGGGAAGCCCGTTCGAATAAAATTCGCTGATATGGCGGTTCATATCCCACTTGACGTAGGAAATTTCGTAACTGCCGAGAATGTCGCTCATGCGCGCGAAAATGGAATCCGTGACCTCTTTCCGCGTCATATCGAGGACGTATTGATGGCGGCTCTTGCAACGGGGAACGCCCGCCCTTCCGACCGCCCAGTCGGGGTGGGCGCGGTAGAGCTCGCTGTCCTCGGAGATCATCTCGGGCTCGAACCAGATGCCGAACTTCAAGCCGCGCTGTTTGCAATGTTCGATCACGGGAGAGAGCCCGCCTTCGAGTTTTTTCTCATTGACGAACCAATCGCCTAAAGAGGTGCGGTCGTCATTGCGCGCTCCGAACCAGCCGTCGTCTAAAACGAGGGTATCCATGCCGAGGGACGCCGCCTCGTCGGCAAGCGCGCAGAGCGTTTCGCGGTCGAACGCGAAATAGGTCGCCTCCCAATTATTGACGAGCACGGGGCGGGGCGCATAGACGTATTTTTCGGGCAGGACGTGCCCGCGCAGGAAGTCGGCAAAGGAGCGGGACATCTCCCCCATCCCTTGCGCGGAATAGCAGATCGCGACCTGCGGCGTGACAAACCTTTCGCCCGCGCCGAGCGTCCACGAAAATCCGAGGTCATTTACGCCGCCCGTCACGCGGACGGAGCCCGTCGGCGACTCCTCCGCTTCGAGCGTCCACGAGCCGCTGTACAGCAGTTCGAACCCGAAGCACTCGCCCGCGTCCTCCCCCGCTCCCCGCTCCAAAAGGACGAGGAAGGGATTCATCTGGTGGGAAGAAGCCCCGCGCGCAGAGCCTATCTTTACGCTCCCGTGCCCCAAGGGAGTGCGCTCGGGCATGCGCTCCATGTTGTGCCGCCCGTGCAGGCGCAAAACGTCGTATTCCCCCGCCGCAAGGTCGAGACAGAAGGAATAGGCGCGCCGCAAAACGACGGGCGTTTTTCCTCTGTTTACGATCTCCGCATTGCGCACCAAAACGTCCGAATCTTCATACAGGGTGTAATTGAGCACGATCTCTGCGTCCGAAAGCGCGTCCTTCATGGTGATCGCGAGGGTCTCTCCGCCGCGGGCGGAGGGAAGCCCGCCGAGGTCGGGCGCGCCGCCGTAAATTTTATGGGAAACATAGACGAATCTGCTCGCCCGATCCCCGTTTGCGCGCTCGATGATCGCGGACGGGGCGCGGAAGTCCCCCTGCCCGAAACTGCCGTATTCATTCCCCGCAACGTCGAGCGAAAAATAACTTCCGACGTCGGGCGGAACGGGCGAAAAGCTCAGCTCCCGCGGGGAGGGGTCGAAATAGCTCAGATCGTCCTCCCCGACCGCGCCGCCGAAATGCAGCCCCACGAGATAGCCCGCGGGGTGTACCCGGAGCGCGCAGGAAAAGGATTTTCCGTGCAGGAAAAAAGTGCGTTTGGTTTGGTCGTAAACGATCATATTCAGACCTCAAAATAGGTGATTTTTTGAAAAATTCGGGCGCGTTGACCGCCCGCAAGGCGCAAAATGCCCGCCTTTTGGGGGAAGGAGAGCTCCTCTCCCGCGCGGTCGGGAAGATTGCCCCACGGTTCGATGCAGAGCATGCGCGCGCCCTCGGGTCTCCACAGAAGAAGATAGGGAAAGCCCCCGAATTCCACCTTGGCGAGCGATCTTTCTCCGTTGCAGAGGGTGACCTCGCGCGAGGCGGGTGCAAAGATGAGGGTGTTGCCGCCCTGCAAATCCTCCTCGGGCAGACGGAACTCTTTTCCCACGCCGTATTTCTTCTCTCTGCCCGTGAGCCTTCCCTCGCCGTCGTGCAGAAGGGCTACAAGCCGCTCTTCCGCGGGAAAACGCAATCCGTGTTGCGAAATGGGGGCAAACAGCGCATGCGAAAGGTGCCCGCCCCACGAAAAATACATCTGCTTCCCGTCGGGGTTTTCGGCTTCGTAGCAAATACTCAGCGTATCCCCTTCCAAGCGGTAAGTTACAGTAAAGACGAACGCAAACGGGTATTGCCGAAGCGTCTCCTTCGAAGAGCGCAGCGCAAGGGAAATGCTGTCCTTCGTCTGCGAAACAAGGGCGAAGGGCATTTTGCGGGCGAACCCGTGGCGGGGGAGCGGATAGGACGTTCCGCCGAGGCGCATGGCGCAATTCCCGCAAACGGGAAAGAGGACGGGGGCATGCCCCGCCCAACTGCCGTTTTCGTTTTGCCAGAGCCGCTCTCTTCCGCGGAAGAGGAGACTGACGGGCTCTGCGCCGAGCGCGTCGATGAGGACGCTCATGCCGCCGTTTTCGAGCTTATATTGCATTACGGTAGACGATCTCGCCGCCAACGACCGTCATGAGCACGTCGAACGAGGGGCTCAGCACGGCAAAGTCCGCCCGCTTGCCTATGGCGATACTGCCAAGCTCTTTTTCGAGCCCGAGCGCCTTTGCGGGGTTCAGCGAAGCGCAATCGGCGGCTTCCTCCAAGGAGAGCCCGACCTTTTCCACCATGTTCCGCACGGCGGCGTTCATGCGCAAGACGCTCCCCGCGAGCGTGCCGTCCGAAAGCCTTGCCTCGCCGCCCTTGACAAAGACCTTTTGCCCGCCGAGTTCGCTCTCGCCGTCCCCGAGCCCTTTGGCGCGGATCGCGTCGGTGATGAGGATGACATGCTCTGCCGTTTTGCATTTTACGAGCAGTTTGATGGCAGGAACGCTGACGTGGATCGTATCGGCGATGAGCTCGCAGTCGAGCCCGTCGAGAAGGAGCGCGCTCCCCACCGTGCCGATCTCGCGGTGATGAAGGGGGGATTGGGCGTTAAAGGTGTGCGTGACATGCTTTGCGCCCGCGCCCAATGCCCGCAAGACGTCGGCATATTTTGCGCCCGTGTGCCCTACCGAGACAAGAACGCCCGTCTCTGAGAGGTGGGAGATGAGCGCTTCCGCCCCCTCTTCCTCGGGCGCGAGGGTGACGATCCTGATGTTGTCGCCGCTTGCGCGGCGGTATGTTTCGAAAGTTTGGATCGAAGGCGCGGCGACGTATTCGAGGGGCTGTGCGCCCTTGTGCGCCGCCGAAATGAAGGGTCCTTCGAGGTGGACCCCCAAAAGACGCGCGCCTGTCAAGGGATTTTGCTTGACACTTTCCCCCTTTTTTCCCTCTTCTGTCAAGCAATAATCCTTGACAGCTTCCAACGCCTTTGTGATATTTTCGGGCGATTGGGTCATGGTGGTGGCGAGGAAGGAAGTGGTCCCCTCTTTCACAAGCGTCCGCGCCATGGTTCGGAGCGCCTCTGCGGTGCCGTCCATCGCGTCCGCGCCGCCCGCGCCGTGGATGTGCTCGTCGATAAACCCCGGCAGTACGACGGCGTTTTCGGGGAGTTCGATCTTCTCCCCCGCGGCGGCA
>CANRCY010000088.1 GCA_947629225.1 uncultured Clostridia bacterium
AGCAAGGGCAGGACCGCCGCCGACTACACCCCCTTCACGATGAAGGAGGACCTCCGCGCGGCGATCAAGGACATCAAAAAGCTACCCAATGTGGACGGCTCGCAGATTTTCCTCTTCGGCGGCAGCCAGGGCGGGCTTGTAACGGCGCTCACCGCGGCGGACAGCGACGTCAAGAACGAGATCGCGGGCATTGCCATGTACTTCCCCGCGCTGAACATTCCCGACGATTGGCGGGGCAAGCCCGTGCAGGATACGCCGCTCATGGGCTATTCCATCGGCGCGAAGTTCATCGGGTCGGTGCAGGAGCTCGACCCCTTCGCCGTCATCGGGAACTACAAAAAGGACGTCTGCATCGTCTGGGGAGATAAGGACGCACTTGTCGCACGCAAGTATATCGACGGCGCGGTGGCGGCTTACGGAGAGGACCGCGTCGACCTCACGGTGATCGCGGGCGCGGGGCACGGATTCGGCGGAGACGCGCTCGGAACGGCAGTTCAAAAGGTGCTCTCCTTTTTGGAAGCGCACACCTACGAAACAGAATAAAGGACAGACAAAACAGAAAAGACGGCTGGGACTTCCCGCCGTCTTTTGAAAATCGATCGCTCGACATCTTTATTTTTGATACAAGAATAGAAAAAAGAGGCAAAAAAAATGAAAAAAATCTTGACACTGTTCCTTTCGGCGGCGGTCGCCGCGTCTGCCGCAGTCGGCTTCGCGGCATGGTGCAAGCCTGACACTCCCCCCGAACAATTTACGCCCCGTGAAAACGCCACGGTGACGATCTTTACTACCAACGACATGCACGGCAATCTTTCGGGCGACGGGAAAAACGTGATCGGCGTCGTGCAGGCGGCGGCGATCAAGGCCTCCACCCCCAATTCCCTTTTGGTGGACGCGGGCGACGCCACGCAGGGCGCCTCTTTTGCCTCCATTTCGCAGGGCGCGGACGTCATCCGCATGATGAACGAGGCGGGCTACGACCTCATGGCGGCGGGCAACCACGAATTCGATTACGGTTCGGACGTACTGCTCGAAAACGCAGAACTTGCAAACTTCCCCATTCTCGCCGCGAACGTGCAAAAGGACGGCAAGACCTTGCTCGAAAGTTCCGCCGTGCTCGAAGTCGCAGGCTACAAGATCGGATTTCTCGGGCTGACGACCGTCTCGACGGCGACTTCCACCAATCCCACCCTCCTTTCGGGCGTGACCTTCGGCGACGAAGTCGAAGCCGCGAAGAGGGAGATCGCCGCACTCAAAGAGAAGACGGATACGATCGTCCTCGTCTGCCATATGGGCGACAACGAAGCCGCCGTCTCCCGCACGAGCGAACAGCTCCTTTCCGCACTCTCCGCGGAGGAGCGGGCAGAGATCGCCGCCGTCATCGACGGGCACAGCCACACCGTGGAAGAGAAGACGGCAGAGGGCATTCCCGTCGTCCAGACGGGGGTGAATTTCGCAAATCTCGGCAAGCTCACCCTCACGTTTACGGACGGCGAGGACGGCGCAACGGTTTCGGCTCGGGGCGAAGTGCTCGATTATGCCGAGGCGATGGGCTACACGCTCACCGACGCGGGAAGGGAGAAGGCGAACAAGGTCCAAGAAAAGCTCGACGCCATCGAGCTCCAACAGGACGAAATTTTGGAAGAGGTCCTCTGCGAGGTCGCAACTCCCCTCTGGGGCGGAAACATCACATGGGAATATTCGGAGACCCGCTTGGTCGAGACCTCGTACGGCGACTTCGTGACGGACGCGTTCCGCTATTATGCGGAACGGTTTGCGGAAAACGAAGAGATCGGCATTCCCGTGGTGGCAGTGGAAAACGGCGGCGGCATTTCGACCCCGCTTCCCGCTTGGCATTCGGGCGGCGCGAACATCACCCGTGGCGACGTGCTCGGCGCATTCAACCACGGCAATCTGGTGGAAGTTTTGAAGGTTTCCCCCGCAGACTTGTTTGCGGCGATCGAAAAGGGACTTGCAACGACGGGGCAGGACGATACGGGGCTCCTTCTGCGCGAGAGGGTTAGCGGCTCCTTCCTGCATGTGAGCGGTCTCTCCTATACCTATGACCCCGCGGGAGCGGAGGGCAGCAAGGTCGTAAAAGTGCAGCTTGCCGACGGCACGGAGCTCAGCCGCACGGATACCGAAAACAAGCTCTTGCTTGCCACCAACAATTACGTCTCCACCTTCTTCCCGCAGCGGGAAAAGCTCGGCGAACTCGGCGGAGAGGACATTCTCATCGAAGATTACATTCTCTATCTGAGCGGGCAGAACGGCGGCGTTCTCGACTATCAATGCGAATACGGACGCATTCTGATCGCAAACGACAAGTCGCCCGAAACCTACACGATAAAGCTCCGCGTGATGCGGGGAGACGCGCCGCTTGCGAACCAAACGTTCCACCTCTTCGTGGACGGCGCGGACGGCGACGGCGTTGCCGTCACGACGGACGGGGAAGGCTATTTCACCTATACTCTTTCCAAGGGCGCGCATACGCTCTTCCTTTCCGAGACGTGCAATTTTGTGTATGTAAACAACTATTCCGGGACGAACGTCGCCCAAGGCGATGAGGAGCACAAGGACTTCTATTCAAAGGACGGATATTACCGCGGCTACTTCTATGTTCTCCCCGACGAACAAGACTAAACCGTCGGACTGATGGGTAGGTGTGTGGGGCGGATTCGAAATGCGTCACCCTGTCCCGCGTCATGCTGAGCCGAAAAAGAAAGAACGCAGTTCGAATGGTAAGTCCGCGAAGGCATCTTGGTACGTTCGGGTTCGATAGAACGTACTTAAACGTAGCAAGATTCCCTCGGAGAGTTATCGTTCGGACTTCGTTATAACAGTTCGGCTCGGAATGACGCGTTCGCGCGGTTCTGTCATTTCGACCGAAGTGAGCGCAGCGAACGAAGCGGAGAAATCTCAACATTACATGTTTGTCCGACAGGAGTACTGCGCGGGCGTTGCCCGCTTGTGCCGCGCTTAGAGAATCAGAACAGCGCGCGTGGCGAACCTACGGTTCGCCTCCAAGACACACCAAGGCGCCCAAACAGCATTCGCTGTTTGGGCGCCTTGGTGTGTCCGACAGGAGTCGAACCTGCGGCCTCAAGCTCCGGAGGCTTGCGCTCTATCCAACTGAGCTACGGGCACATTTTTCTCTTGTTTTCCCATTATAGCACATTCCCCGAAAAAATGCTTTATATTTTTGCGCGAATATGGTAAAATAAAGAAAAATTTTTCGGGAGAGCAATATCGTGTCGCAAAAGACGGTCGTCGTCGGAATGAGCGGGGGCGTGGACAGCTCCGTCGCTGCCCTTCTCTTAAAAGAACAGGGCTACAACGTTGTGGGGCTCTTCATGAAAAATTGGGAAGAGGACGACAAAAACGGCGCATGTACCGCCGAAGAGGACTTTGAGGACGTCAAGCGCGTCTGCGGGCTCCTCGGCATTCCCTATTATTCCGTCAACTTCGCAAAAGAGTACATGGAGCGCGTCTTTTCCTACTTTCTCGCCGAATACCGCGCGGGCAGAACGCCCAATCCCGACGTGCTCTGCAACCGCGAGATCAAATTCGGTTCCTTTAAGGAGTACGCAAAGGGGCTCGGCGCAGACTCCATCGCCACGGGGCATTATTGCGGCGTGTCGCACACAGACGGCGTTCACCGCCTTCTCAAAGCCAAGGACGCGGGCAAAGATCAGACCTATTTCCTCAACCAGCTCACCCAATCCCAGCTGAGCGGCGTTCTCTTCCCGCTTGCCGACCTCACCAAAGAGGAAGTCCGCGCGATCGCCTTGCGCGAAGGGCTCTCCACTGCCGAAAAGAAGGACAGCACGGGCATTTGCTTTATCGGGGAGCGAAATTTTCGCAAATTTTTGCAAGAATACTTGCCCGCACAGCGCGGGAAGATCTTAACGCTCGGCGGCGAAGAGGTGGGCGAGCACATCGGGCTCATGTATTACACCCTCGGTCAGCGGCGCGGGCTCGACCTCGGTGGCAAAAAGGGGGAAGAGGGCAGATGGTTCGTCGTCAAAAAGGACCTTGCGCATAACATTCTTTACGTCTCCCACGGGGATGAAACGCCCCTATTTTCCACCCGTTGCACGGTGCGGGGCATGAATTATATCCCTTCCGTGCCGCGGGAGGAGGAATTCGACTGCTTTGCAAAATTCCGCTACCGCCAGAGCGAACAGGCGGTGCATGTTGTGCGGAGGGGGAGCGAAGAGGCGGAAATTTTCTTCCGCGAGCCCCAGCGCGCCGTCACCGAAGGGCAGTATGCCGTGCTGTACGATGAGACGCAGTGCCTCGGCGGCGGCGTGATCGAGGGGACGGATTTGTCATGCTGAGCGACCCTTTCAAATTCAAAGCGCCCGACTTCGGAAAGTTGCGGCTCTACGGCTTTTCGGAAGAGGGGGAAGAATTCGTGCTCCGCACTCCTCTTGCGGAGGTGCAGTTTGTTTTGACGGTGCGCGTGAAGAGGGACGGGACGGTCAAAACCGAACTCACGGACCCGCTCATCGGAGAACCTTATACCCTCCACCTTGTCGAGGACGCGGCGGGGGAGTTCGTCGGGCAGGTGCGTGGGGAGTACGAAGCCGCACTCCAACGCATTTCCGAATGCTGTTTCGACCGTGAAGTTTTCAAGAGTGCGGTCACGAAAGAGCTCATCGCGCGGGTGCGGGAAAAATACGGCGACGAACCCGAATATCTTTGGGAGAAGTTCCCCGACAATGCCATCTGGCGCAGGAAGGATAATCAAAAATGGTACGGCGCAGTGCTCACGGTCGCGCGCGAAAAGGTGGGACTTTCGGGAGAGGGGAACGCGGAAATCCTCGACGTGCGCGCCGACCCCGCGGAGATCGATCTCTTGGTCGATAACGTCAAAATTTTCCGCGGCTGGCACATGAACAAAAAGCATTGGATCGCCCTTCCGCTCGACGGCAGCGTTTGCATGGAAGAGATCGAAAATTTTCTCGAAGAAAGTTGGCACATCGCCGGCGGAAAGCGTTAAGGTATAAAATTTTATCAAACGGGCAATAACCTCCGCAGTTTTCTTTGCGGAGGTCGTTTTATGAAAAAATTTGCCGTGATCGTTTTGCTTGTCCTCTCCATTGCGACTATCGCCTTTGCGTTCGGCGGGACGGAAAAGGGAGAAGCCGAAAACGACGCTTATTTGCGGATTCATATCCGCGCCGATTCCAACGAGAGCGCCGCACAGGCAGTCAAATACAAGGTGCGCGATCGGGTGGTGGAATTTCTCACGCCCCTCGTTGCGGAGTGCGAAAGCAAGGAAGAAGCGATGCAAAAGATCGGGCAGGCGCTTCCGTCCGTCGAACGGGCGGCGGAGGAGATCTTGCGCGCGGAGGGCTTCTCCTACGGGGCGCGGGCGAGCCTCAAAAGAGAGGAATTTCCCACACGGGTGTACGAAAACGTAACGCTCGGCGCGGGCGTTTACGACGCGCTCATTTTAGAGCTTGGTTCGGGGAAGGGGGATAATTGGTGGTGCGTGGTCTATCCGCCTCTCTGTTTTACGGGCGGAAACGGGAACATCGTATATAAGAGCAAGATCGCCGAGATCGTCAGGAAATTTTTCGGAGAATAAGAAAGGCGGCGCCGTTGCCCAAGGCAACGGCGCCGCTTTAATGTGCGTGTTTTGTAAGTATAGTGCGTCATGCTGAGCCGAAATGTGTTTACGCAGTCCCGTTAGCAAGTCCGCGAAGGCATCTTGGTACGTTTGGGTTTGATTAAAACATACTTGAACGTAACAAGATTCCCTCGGGGAATTGCCGTGTCGGACTTCGTTATTTCCGTTGCGGCTCGGAATGACGCATTACCGTCATTGTGCCCGCGTGTTCTATTGTCATTTCGAGCGGAGCGCGAAGCGCGTGGAGAGCCTCACATTATGAAAAATAAGGTATAGATTTCTCCACGCGGTCGCTCTGCTCCCTTGGTCGAAATGACAATTTAGAAATGTACCCCCACCTGTCACCTGCGGCGCCACCCGCCCCCTTAAAATGGGGCAGGTCTTTTGCCCACTCCCTTGATCCCCCTCCGCAGGAGAGGGTTCCGCCGAGAGCCGTAGCGCGAATTTACTTCGCGCGTAAAGCGGCGAACGACCGCAACAATCACGAGATTTCTTTTTATTACGATCGCCGCTTCACGTTTGGAGCGTAGACCGTGGAGCGACAAACGCACTCGAACCCGAGCAAAGCGAG
>CANRCY010000089.1 GCA_947629225.1 uncultured Clostridia bacterium
GTGAATGGCGTTTTCGGGGCTGTGGAGAGTGGGCTTTTCCTGCAAAACTTCGCAGATACGACGCGCGCTCTCGATAGACATCGCAATCATGGCAAAGACCATGGAGAACATCATGAGCGACATCAAAATTTGCATGCCGTAGACGACGAGCTGGGAGATCGTCCAGACGGTGATCTCTCTTCCGACGATGTTGACGGCGTCGACGCCGGATTGCCTCACCGCAAAATACGCGCCGAGGAAGAGGGTCGTCGAGAGCACGCCGTAGAAGAAGAGCTGCATGGCGGGGTTGTTCCACGCGAGAATGCGCTCGGCTTTCGTGAAATCTTTCTGCACGTCGGTCGCGGCGTGGTCGAATTTTTTCTTCTCGTGGTCCTCGCGGACATACGACTTGACGACGCGGATCCCCTTTACGTTCTCCTGGATACTCTCGTTGAGGTTATCGTACTTTTTGAACACGCTATGGAAGAGCGGCATCGTCTTCCACATGATGAGGAACAAGATCAGCGCAAGCGGCGGAATGACGGCAAGGAAGATCCATGCGAGATTCCCGCCGATGACGAATGCCATCACGACCGAGAACGCCATCATGAGCGGGCTTCTGATCGCGGTGCGGATGATTGTCATAAACGCAAATTGCACGTTGTTGACGTCCGTCGTCATACGGGTGACGAGAGACGGCGTTGAGAATTTGTCGATATTCTCGAAGGAGAAATCTTGTACCTTATAGTAAAGGTCCTTCCTGAGATTCTTTGCAAAGCCGCAGGAAGCTTTCGCGCAAAAATATCCCGCCAAAGCGCCGCAGGCGAGGGAAGCGAGCGCCATGGCGACGAGAATGAGCGCATACTGCCCGATCCCGAGCGTCGACCAAGAGGTCGCGCCGCTCTCCCATAGCCCGACGCCCGCGGAAATCGCGTTCCCGAGTTCGTTGATCACGAAGGGAATGAGACATTCGAGAACGACCTCCCCCGTCACGATCACGGGAGAGAGGATTGTGGAAGGTTTATATTCCCGAATGCTCTTTGCAAGTGTCTTTATCAAAAGAGCGCCTCCTAATATGTTGAAAAAAGGTATTATCGAAAAAAACCGCGCAAATTTCTCGGAAATTTACGCTTCGATTTTACATTATTCTTATTATACACTTCCAAAAAAATTTGTCAACAAATCGACGGCGAAAAAACTTTTTTCACAAAAAAAATATATCAAGGATAAAAGCGAATGGAATGCACAAACTCTTGTTCAGGAGGAGAAAAGAATGCAGAAATTCAAAAGCGGCGAAACCGTTCCCATGTCCTGCAACTACAAGGCATACGACAAGAACGGCAACAGCCACGACGATGAAAAGACCTATCTCGAAAAGGGCACGACCTTCCCCCCTCTCCAACACGAGGGCGGCTATTGGGTCATGGCTCACGACTGATCGAGAAAAAGAGCGTTTCCCCGCAGGAAACGCTCTTTTTCTTGATGGCGATTAACCTAAAACGAATTGTTCATTTCGCGCATAATAAGTTTTGACAGGGGTCTACACTGTGACTTTAACAATGTCAACCTAAACAAATACTGATCGTTTTGAAAGATATCAGTGCCACCGTCTTGTTTCGCTATAATGGATAGGATGTATCTATTTAATATGTACAACGCGCCTAAGGCGGTTAGTACAGTTTTTTGGTTGGCTTTCTCCATGCTTTTAACTTTGTTGTGTTTAACACTATTATATGCTGTCCACCATTCAAAACTTTTTGTGTTGTATTTTTGATTCGTTTTAATATAAAAGGGGGTCAAAGTTTCATAATCGGTTTTTTGATATTGGCAGGATTCCGAAAAAATCGCCGATAAATCTTTGTCCGATTGTATAAGATCAATTATTTGATCTATGTTTATCAGGTCGCTGCTTTCTTTATCGAAATAGGCTCTTACAAGCGATTCAAAGTCACTGCAAATATTCATTAGTAGATTTGCATATACAAACGAATAGGTTTTGCTGCATTTTTTAGAAACACAGGCAAACCTTTCAGTGGACTTGAATTGCTGTTCATTTTCTAAATAAAAGTTAAAATGCTCATAAAGTACTTCGTAATTCATTTTATTTCTCCTTCTAATCGGTTATTTTTTACAAAGATAGGAATGTAATAAATCAAGACTTTGGATAAATTCTGCCGCAGATTTCGGGTCGCTTAGAATTTTATCATCAACCGGAGTCCATGTATCATTCTTGTCGGTCATCAAGAACCAACCGTGCGGATCGGCAAATGTAACTGTTTCCAACTCAAAACTCCAAACATCATCGGTAAGTGCTTCTGTTCCTATATAATTGACTTTTTCGGGAATGATAACTGAATTTGTTGAGGAACCATAATATGCTCTTTCTTCAATCCTAATGATATTTTTAGGAATCACGAGATTCTCATCATGGGGGATACAGTAAAATGCCTCTTTCCCAATAACTTCAATATAGTCTGGAATTTTACTATTCATACAACCGCTCATAAGGGTATTATCTTCAATTCGAATTAGGCAATTCCCTTCGCTTCGGTAATTCGGATTTCCTTCTTCAACCGTAATCGTTTCAAGTTCACCGCATCCACTGATTATATTATTTTCAATTTTGGTGACGTTTTTCGGAAGAATGAAAGAGGTAAATCCACAACCACAGAACGCATTTTCCCCAATAAATATAACGCTATTGGGGATAGTAACTGATTTCCATTTTTCGCAACATACAAAAGCTCCTGCCCCAATGGACGTGACGCTATTGGGAATCGTGATGGATGTCAAATTTTCGCAACCTGCAAAAGCTCTTTCTCCAATGGACGTAACGCTATCGGGAATAGCAACCGACGGCAATTTCTCGCAATCGAAAAAAGCTTTTTCTCCAATAGACGTAACGCTATTGGGAATCGTGATGGATGTCAAATTTCTGCATTCACTAAAAGCCCCCTCCCC
This sequence comes from uncultured Clostridia bacterium, assembly GCA_947629225.1. Taxonomy (GTDB): domain Bacteria; phylum Bacillota; class Clostridia; order Christensenellales; family Borkfalkiaceae; genus Gallimonas. The sequence continues at coordinate 2,941 of CANRCY010000089.1, forward strand.
GATAGAGACAATACCTTGCGGAATGGTTACTTGGGATTCCGTACCGTTATATTTTGTTAATATGCCGTTATGGATTTCGAATTTTTCGGGCGGGAGATTTGACTTTGTAGCGTTGTCGTTCGGCAGTGTGTTTTGTGATGGTGTCGTAATCGGAGCAGAATACGTCGGCGTAGGTGCTACTGGCGGTGTCCACTCGATGTTTCTATACATCCGCTTATAACTTTTCAACTTTTCAGTGTCATTATATGTGAGAGCAATATCAATTTTAGACTGTGTGTCGGGATCCATAACGACCCACGAGAGATCACCAACTGCACCACATGCCAAACAATGATATTCTGTAGTGGTCTTTGTCTTTCCGCCGACGCCGGCTATCGCACCGGGCGCGCCGAATACGAGTGACCCCAAAAAGCCCTTTCCCCAACTATAGCCCGATGTTTGTTGCCTATCAATATTGATATTGGTACTGCCACAATTTTTACATCTCATAAACTTTTCTCCTTTGGAATTTATTGGTAGTATTATATGCTACTTTATCCTACTTGTCAAGAGAAAATAAGAGAAATGTTATAATTTTTGTAGAAACTAAAAATGGGGTGATAAATGAAACCATTAAAAGAAAAAATAAGTATCACGATAGATTCCGATTTGTTGGAAAAATTAAAGGCGGAAGCGGAGAAAGACGATCGTTCTCTTTCCCAATTTATCAATTTGATTTTACGAAAATATTTGAAATCACATAGTGAGGACTGATTTTTAAGTTCTTACAATTTTGACCGTCACGAAAAGGGACACCCAACAGGGTGTCCCTTTTCGTCTCTGAGCATTGATAATCGAAAAGAATTTTTACTTTTGGCTCCAAACAATTTAATTATGGATGTCCTGCATCATAAATGTCCCGAGCAATCTGTCATAGACGATCTGGATTTTCGAAGTTTTTCCGACACGCAACTCCTTTTTCCCTTTGAATGGATTCAAACCGCATTTTGCCGTCAATGTGCAATTTCGCGTTACGGGAATTTCAACCGAATCGCCCTTTTTTACGGAAGCAATATACTCGCCGTCAATATAAAGCTTTACAGTCCCGCCGATCAAAAAAGTTTGTTGCAAGCCATATACGATCGCAACGCTTTTTTCGTTGTTTGAAAAAGCTCTTTCCCGCGATGTTTCCGTGCGCAACGGAAAACCGCAATGGATACACTTGTCAGCCCTATCAGACACAGGTTGCCCGCATTCGGGGCAGTTGATAATCGCCATTTTTCTCTCCTTTTGTTACATATTGGTGTAATTCGCGGTATCTTTCATTGTTTTCTTCATTTTACTACACATTTTATCTATTGTCAAGATAAAATGTGTAGTTTTGCATAAAATTTTTGTATGGATAAGCTATTTTGCCAAAATTTGAAACAGATACGAAAAGACTGCGAGCTGACCCAAAAACAAGTGGCGAAAAAATTGGGCGTAGTCGAAAGTTGCTACGCAAATTGGGAACAAGGACGAACGGAGCCCAACATTGAAATGCTCCGAAAGCTCGGAAAAATTTTTCAAGTTCAGATCGACGAACTGATCAACGGAGAATAAAATAAACTGTTAAAATTTTACCTTGACCGAGACAAAAAGGGACACCCAACAGGGTGTCCCTTTTTGTCTCGGAGCACGGAAGAGGTGGATTACTTCGCCTGCGGCTCGTGCCGCCCTTGGACAACAAAGAACGTGCGGGCGGGGCGAACCACCGTCGGGCTTCCTTCTACCACCTCTTCCCACAGCCAAAACGGCACCCCTATCGGGTGCCGTTTGGTGGTGGGAAGAGGTGGATTCGAACCACCGAAGTCGTTGACGTCAGATTTACAGTCTGATCCATTTGGCCGCTCTGGAATCTTCCCATAATATGAAATTGTTTGGAGCTGGTGACCGGAATCGAACCTGCAACCTGCTGATTACAAATCAGCTGCTCTGCCAGTTGAGCTACACCAGCAAGTTCATGCCCCTTCGGGCACTCAGCAACTCCCCTTTCAGGGCTTCCTCTGCTACCCCCATTAGGGCTCCCAAAAAAAAGACGGAGTTTTTTTTGGGGAAGAGGAGCAACCTGCGTATAAGGCGTGGTTTTCGCATTTATGCGGAAACCCGTAAACTGCGCAGTGTTGCGACGAGGTGGTGGCTTGGGGTGGAATCGAACCGCCGACATAAGGATTTTCAGTCCTCCGCTCTACCAACTGAGCTACCAAGCCATATGAAAGCCTCATTCCTCCGAATGAGGCTTTCCCTTTTGGCGACCCAAAACGGGCTCGAACCGTCGACCTCCAGCGTGACAGGCTGGCGCTCTAACCAACTGAGCTATTGGGCCATATGTGCGAAACGCTTCTTGCGGCGTGGTGGGTCTTCACGGACTCGAACCGCGGACCAATCGGTTATGAGCCGACCGCTCTAACCAGCTGAGCTAAAGACCCAAGGCTTCGCCACACATGCAACGCTTGATTATCATATTATAAATATCGCAAAAAGTCAAGTATTTTTTCGCGAATTTTCGAAAATAGGAAAACTTTTTTTCGACGGAATTTCCCGCCTTTCCCCTTTCTTCCCCTATTTCATTGCCTTTCATTCTGCTACAATACGATTACTTCGTTACGGAGGACAACCATGAAGATACAATGCCGTTCCCGCGGACAGGACCTTTACATTTATTTGTCGGGCGAGCTGGACGAGTGTTCCGCAGGAAGAACGCGCGCCGAAGCTGACCGACTTATCGACGAGCACGCGGGGCTCAGCCGCGCGATCTTCAATCTGGCGGGCGTAAAATTTATGGACTCGACGGGGATCGGCTTTTTGATGGGGCGATATAAAAAATTGAAAAGCTACAACATGGAAATGTTGCTCGAAGCGCCCGATCGGAGCGCCGACAAAATTCTTGCGGTGAGCGGCGTGTATCGCCTCATTCCCAAAATTTAGGTGACTATGAACAAGATGCAACTCAAATTTCTATCCCGTTCGGAAAACGAAAATCTCGCCCGCAACGTCGTTGCGGCGTTTGCGCTGCCTCTCAACCCCACCCTTTCGGAGCTCTCCGACGTAAAAACAGCCGTTTCGGAAGCAGTTACGAATTGCATTGTGCACGCCTACCCCGAACGGGAAGATTGGATCGTTCTCGACTGCGAAACAGAA
>CANRCY010000090.1 GCA_947629225.1 uncultured Clostridia bacterium
AGCGCTGTATTCAAGACGCCGACGCGCTTCTCAAGGAATATAAGGCAACGCACGAGGGGTGGTTATGAGAATTTTGTTGACGAATGACGACGGGATAGAAGCCGAAGGGCTGAAAATCCTTGTAGAATGGGCAAAGACGCTCGGCGACGTGTGTGTTCTTGCGCCCAAGACGCAGCAGAGCGCCAAGAGCCAATCGATCCAGATCCACGAACCGTTCGAAGTGAAAAAAACCGATGTTTTCGGGGAAATCGAAGCGTACAGCGTTGATTCCACCCCCGCCGATTGTGTGCGGGTCGCGGTGCTCGGGATGAAGAAACAGTTCGACCTTGTGATCTCGGGCGTGAACAACGGTCCCAACCTCGGCGCGGACATCCGCTATTCGGGGACGGTCGCGGCGTGTTTTGAGGCGGCGTTGCAGGGCATACGGGCGATGGCAGTCTCGGCGGCGTTCCACTCCTTTTCCAATGCCGAAAGAAATATCGGCAGGGCGTATGAAGAGATCGTGCGGCGGAAGATGTTCGATTTTGCGCAGATCGTGAACGTGAATTTCCCCGAGGCGGGAGACGAAATTCTGATAACGCGGATGGGACCTGCCATTTACAGCGATTCGTTTGAATTTTTGCCCGACGGCAAGGTAAAGCCATGTCTTGTGAGCCTGTACAGCGGCACGCAGGATTTAGAGCTCGATACGGACGCGACGATGAGCGGGCACATTTCCATAACGCCCCTCCGCAGCGACATGACCGACTTTTCCGCTTTAGAGACCCTCAAGCGAAAAGTGGGGTAAACTCGCGTCATGTCGCCCCACGCGCCGCTCTCATCACGTCATGTTGAGCGGAGTCGAAACATGACCACTCCCTATCCCCCCATCACACAATCATATGTATATTTATTTTTTAACCGACGAAAAAAACGATAAACTTTATATTGGCGTAACAGGCAATTTAGAGCGACGGATTCGTGAGCACCGAGAAGGTTTTATAGAAGGGTATACAAGACGGTACGGGCTAAAAAAATTAGTTTACTGCGAAGAGTGGAACAGCACGACTGATGCAATTCGTAGAGAAAAACAATTAAAGGGTTGGAAACGAGAAAAGAAAAACGCATTGGTCGCGACACTCAATCCGCTTTGGGAAGAACTTCTGCCTTGGGAATAAAATGAAGCCACCCTTCGACAGGCTCAGGGTGACGTATAAATCCACGTCATGTTGAGCGAAACGAAGTGAAGTCGAAACATGACCTCATTATAAAGTGGACACCCTTCGACAGGCTCAGGGTGACGCATCCCCCCACAAACAAACGGACCTTTCCGAAAGGAAAGGTCCGTTTGTTTGATTTGTTTCCGAAAGGAAATTTCGGGCGAGGCGGTTATGCCGCGGGTCCAAGCGTGAAGGTGAACGTAGCATCTACGCGTGTACCGGGCGAAAGTATGAAGGTACCTGAAAACGTGAACGTCATCGCCTCTTTGGGCATTTCGGTCACTACAAGGCACATCTTGCCGTTGACGACTTTGGTCGTCCAATAAGGATTCGCCTCAGGGTTCGCCCAACTGGCGTAGACCTTCGATTCTCCCCTTGCCGCGGCTACGGCAGCGTCAAGATCGATCATATCGCCCGCCTTCTGTAAACTGCTGTAATCAGGCGCAAAGTTCTTGATCGTTTCGGCGATAGCCACGTCGGCTGTGTAAGACAGGTTGAACGAGAACGTCTTCGTAAGAGGCGTTTCAACGCCCTCTTTGGAGATCGTAGCCGTCAGCGTAAAGGTGGTCGACTTTTCGGGAAGTTTGAGCGCGGTGAGCTTATTGTCTTTGATCTCGAGGTAGGTCGACGCATCGGTAGGAGCGGTAAGTTCCCACTTCACCGTAACACCGTACTCCCCTGCCTTCGCCTTGTTCGCCATTTCCGTGAGGTCGACAGACTTTCCGATCGCGTCGATCCCCTTGATGGGAGTAAAGTCAACATCGAGCCTTCCCTGTACGTTTTCAACCTTCTCGTTGTCGGTTTCGATGTCTGCCTTATAAACATAGGGAACAGTGTTCGACGCTAACATCTTTGCGTCGTCTTCCTGAATAAAGTACCAAGAGGCGCCAAGCGTTACAACTTCGCCTTCGGAAAGGTCGCCGATCGTAAGCCCTGCGGCTTCGCCCGCGAAGGTAAAGCGTTTGCTCAATTTGATTTGCTTGCCGTCGTCGTCCCGGAGATAGTACGTTCCGTCTTCGGCGATATGAAGTCTTCCCGTTACGTAGTAAGGACGGTTATAGCCGGGCGACACCTTGATGCCGGGGTAAGCGTCATCAGCCCGCTTGACTCTGTTATAGAGCACGTCGATACTGATGGGATTCTCGGGCGTTTCGCCCTTGATGACGGTAACGTTCTCTACAAGCTTGACTTTGAACGTAAACGTCATGGCGGTGTCTCTCACGGTAAAGGTGACAGTCACCTCGTCGCCCAAAACACCCGCCGAACCGACCCCGATTCGAACACCGATCGTCTGGTCGTTGTTGACCATAACATTCAGCTTGTTCACTGTGGACGTCGCGATCGATAAGCCTTGCTCGGCGCCTTCGGGAAGGACCTTATAGAAGAAATAGGAGTTCCAACCCGATTCGGCTTTCAGCGCGATCTCCGCGCCGTCGGCAAGCTTTACGCCCTTGACGGTGTAGAATTCCACAGACGTTGCCTGCGGCGGAGCTTTCTGCAAATCCGCTTCCCGCGTCGAGAGCTTGCCGATCTTCGCCCACCAATAGCCCGAGTGAGCTTCCGCGTCCGTCATTTCATAGGCTTTCAGCCCCTGACCGTAGTAATTGGAACAAATAACATAGTTCTTGTCGGCGAGCGTTACATAAAGGATGTCTTTCTCGTCATCCCAATGCCAAACCCCGCTTTTGGTTGCGCTTTCGCTCAAAGTGCTCCAAGCGACGCAAGGCTTATTGCTGGACAAGCTGATTTGAAGATAATTCGTACCGCTCTTTGTCCACTTGATCCAATACGCATTCTCTTGGTTGGGGATCGGAATGATCAAGAATAACTGCGCGGACGAATCATATGTGGTGCTTTGAAGATTGCCGTTAGTACCGCCGCTGCTTCCCCCCACCCCCCCGTTCAGAAGATCTCGGCGGGAACTGTTGTTGGGATTTTCGGCAGGATCATATGCCGCGATGAAGTAATAGCCGTATTCGGGCGCAGACGTTTCGGCAGTGAACGTATCCGGCGAATACAAGTAGAGAGTGAAATCTTTTGTGGAGACTTCCTCGCCGACGGTGACCGTCAACGTGATCGTGAATTTTTGGTTGCTGTGGTTTGCCCCTTCGTACAATTTGAGGACGGACAGCTTGTTATCCTCGATCTTGAAGTACTCTTTGCCCGCTTCTGCCAACGTCCAAACGACGGTTGCGGAGTAGTCGTTTTCGGTGGGAAGGATCGAGACCTTGTCGAGCGTCCAGAAGGTTTTATCCTTAAACAACTTATCGAGCGCGGTAACGACTGCGTCTGCCTTCTCCTTGTCGTTGAGGTCTCTGACGGTGACCGTGAAATCTTTCTCGACGGAAGCGTCATTGATGGTGACAACGCAGTGGAGGGTGACCGTCGTTTCGGTCTGAGGGACCTTGGCGACCGAGAGCTTTGTGCCCTCAATGGTAACAAGGCTTGCATTCTCCCCGATCGCCGTCCAAACGACGGTTGCGCCGTGTGCGGTGGACGTGGGAAGCGTTAAAGACGCGCCGACCTTATTGAGCGTTGCGCTCGGGATCGTGAGGGAATCGAGAACTTGCTGAGCATAGCCTTCATCGGAAGGAGCTTGCGCCGTTTCATCGCCGTAAAGCCCGAGGACTGCAAACCACTCGCCCGAGTCGTTAAAGCGCGACTCTGCAACCGTGCCGACCGTCGTAAACGTACCGTAAGTGCCGAGCGCATACACAGCGCCGCTGATCGTCCAGGTGAAGAAGTTATGGGTAGCGTCCCACTTCCAAGTGCCACTGGACGTAGTGGTATACACCGCATTGTAGTAAGTACCGCTTTTAACGATCTCGATGTACTTGCCTTCACACATCATCGTCCAACCGTCGGTATCGCTGCCCGAAAGGGTCACTCTCTTCGCCTGTGCGATGTCGGTAACGGTCGCCATGTAGTGAGAAGCACTCCCCGAAGCCATCGCGCCCGTGATGTAGTGATATTTCCCGTCTTGCGTCTTCATGCCCATGTAGTAGTTGATCGCCGCCACAGGCGTTTTAATGGGCTTGAAGGGTTCTTCCGCTTTAATGGTGACGGTAACTTGCTTCGTCTTGGTCGCTTGATTGCAGGTTGCGGTGAGGGTGAGAACAATGGTGACGTCCGCCTTAGGGAGCGCTTCCACCTTCAACGCGCCGCCCGCGATGGTGTACGTTTTATCCTCGGTGCTCCAAGTGAAGGTTACGCCATCCACCTTGGAGGTGGGAAGAGCGAAGTCGCCCGCTTCCTCAACGGTGAGCGTAGCATTGACTCCCGCGAGCGCCTTTTCTACCTTGGAATCATCTGTTTCGGGCGCGGTTGCAGAACCCTTATCCAACACGATAGAGTAAGCATAACCCGCTTTCCCCGTAGGCGCGCTGATCGTAAATTCCTGTGCGCCTGTTGCGGTGGAAATGTATTCAAGCGTATAAAGCTTGATCGCGCCGGTGCTGTTCGACTTTCCCGTGTCTTCGGTTTTGATCAGCGAATACGTCAATGCCGTCGTCCCTGCGGAAACCAAGAAAACATGATCGGCCTCATCGGGATAGACAGACACAACCACGATCGTTACTCTGGTGAACTCACCGGTAACTTTAAGGGTGCCGTCCTTCTTCTTGAACTGTATCGTTTGATAACCTTCATACGAATTCGGCATAGCGTCAGACAGAGCCACTTGATAGGAGCCGACGGTATGGGTACCCTTATATTTGTTATAGGTGGACGATTGCGAATCATCCAGAATGCCGAAAGATTCCGAAGTCAGTTCGAGCGCGCCCGTGGGCTGAGGGTCAACACTGCCTCCTCCGCTATAGAACTTAATGTTGTCGACAACGATCCACTTGTTGGAGGTTGCGGTACTCGTCAGATTCATGACGAGCTGATAGTAGCAATTCGTCCAACCCGCGCCGTCAGCCGTGACGGTATAGGTGCCGTTTGCTGCCCACTCAACGTCCTTTGTGGCAATGGGGTTCGGGCTGCCCGTACCGGGATCCGTGTCGTAAACTTTGAGCTTAACGCTGTTGACAGTAATACTACCGTTCGTTGCGCCGAACGTGATCACGACGCTCTTTACGGTACCGTTGATCGCACCGCGCCCCGTGATCGTACGGTCAGCGGCAACACAAGTCGAATCCTTCCCGCCAAAGCGCCAATTCGGAATGTCGTACTGACCGGTACCGATCTGGGTATTGCCGAGAACATCCCACGTGATACCGTCGACAGTGCAGGGAGAAGATACGGTATAGGAATTGATGTCGTTTGCGTTTGTATTCTCGCCTTTCGTGGTGGAAGTAAGGGTGTAAAGCAAGCCTTCGGTCGGCTGAGGATCGGGATCGACCGTGCCGCCACCCGAAGCAGAACCCGTGAGGGTAATGGAAGGAACATACATCGCGCCTGCCGTATTAGCGTTCTTGATCGTGATCGTTTGTTCACCCGTTGTCGTGATATTATATTCGATCGTATAACGATTGATTGAATAACCGGACGAAGTAGTACCGTGCGCTACGCCCGCATCAGCCGTTCCGGGAATACTCGTCGTACCTGCTGTAACCTCGGGGTTCACCAAGGCGAAGCTAGTATCAACGATAATGACGATCTTTGTGAAGGTGCCGACGACCGTAATGGTACCTGCTGCTTTCTGGAACTGCAACGTGTCGGGATAATCGTCGCTCGTGCTGATCATCACCTGGCTTGTGGTAATAGTGGCTCCTTCAACGGAATGTGCGCCGTTGAAGGGAGCATAGCTGTTCTGTTTTGTCATCCCTGCGAACAGCGTTTCCGTCGTGAGGGTCAATTCGCCGCTCGGCAGAGGCTGAGTGCCCTGCGGTTTCACGGTGAC
>CANRCY010000091.1 GCA_947629225.1 uncultured Clostridia bacterium
TCTACGACGATAGATTTATCATTACTTTTAACTACAAAGACGGCTCAAAAACGGTGTTTTTCTCCGAAATAGAAGCTGCTAACAATTCGGATATTAAATGCGTTGGTGCACCAACGAGCGGACATGCCTAAATGAAGGCATGTCCGCTCGCTCGTTTATACGACGATTGAAGGGACTCGAGGGTGGAGGCGCGAGCGGGAGCGAGCGGTTTGCGGGCGAATCGTTGGAGAACAGTGTTGTTTGCCGCAAACTTGACAATTGATAATTGTCAACCGGGGCGCGCCGCCAAAGGCGCGAGTCCCTGAAGGTGCACCAAAAGAAAAGAAGGCGAACCGCCTTCTTTTCTTTTGGTGCAAATCGAAAGGGACGCAGTCCCTGCCCCGCGCGCTGTTCTGATTCTCCAAGCGCGGCACGAGCACGAAGTGCGAAGTAAGGTGCAGATCCGAACTGTTAAATATTATTATTCATTTGGGCGCGCCGCCAAAGGCGCGAGTCCCTGCTCCTTGCTTTTATTTAATATTTTTGAGATTTCTCCGCTTCGCCTTCGGCTACGGTCGAAATGACAGTTCAACGCCATGCCAAAACATTCCCTTGCAATGCGGGGCGAAATGACAGTCACGCCCCACACCCCTACCCCTCTCCACAGAGAGAGTAATTCCGTGCCTCGCTAATCGACCTCAGTGATTTTCCTCTTTTAATATTTGTCGCACGTAATCCAAATTTTTATATCGTACATAGAGCAGATAGCTTTCGAGCGGCAAAGCAAATTGGGCTTTTACGCCCGTACCGTATGGCATGAGCACGCATTCGATGTCTTCGTTTTCCAAATTGATTTTCAGGTTATCGCCGAAGAGCCTATCCACTTTGGCGACCAAACAAAAGTCCTCTTCGTTTACTTCTCTGAGCTTTTTCCGCCCGCATTTGGGACATCTTTCGCCGTCGCAAGCAATGTTACACCCTTCGCAAAAATTCATGGCGCATCCCCCCATTCCCGTTTCTTTGATTATATCGGAAACGCACAATAAAATCAAGTTGACGAGATGAAAGAAGGAGCCCCGAGAAAGGACTCCTTCTTTCATCAATTCCAAGTTGGTAAGTTTATCCGCGCGTCGCTTAGAAGAACTTAGGCGACGTCTTGCCCGCTCTGAGCCGCGCTATCGTCGTTGCTCTGTACGGGGTCGTTTTGAGCCTTCTTCATCTGCTTGCGGACGACGATGTAATAAATGGAGAGCCCGAACGCGATCAGGGCGCACATAGCGGGGATCCAGCTGATCGAGTAAATGGAGACGCTCGCCGAGGCAATATAAGGTGCGATCGACGGGAGTAAGACAGCGACCTGCGCCATGACGGAATCCATCTGGACGACCCAAAGCGCGATGGAAGGAATTGCCATGAGCAGCAGGAAGAACAGCCAGCCGAGCCAAATGGGAACCGCAAGTTTCACCGTGGTGTTGCCCTTATGCGTGGCGAACTTGACGATGAGTTTGATCAAGACATACAGCCAAGGGAGCATGGAGATGACCATGAGGGCGAGAATCCCATAGAAAGCATATCCCAAATAGGAGCGCACATCTGCGGAGATTTTTTCGTTGAGAAATTGTTTGACAGATGCGGCAATCCGCTCGGAAGCGCTTCCTTCGGCGCTTTCGTTGCCGCCTTCGGTGTTGCCGTCGCTTCCCCCTTCCACGTCCTCGGAAGCGGCAAGCAACGTCACAGAATCGGTTTCGCCTAAGCCGCCGAGACCGCCGCTCATAGCCTTTTCAAGGAGCTCGGCGATGAGTTCGTCGGGGTCGATGTTGCCTTCTTCGTCGGCGATCTGCCCGAGAACGTCCTTTACCGCCTCTTCGATCTGGGCTTTGTCCTCTTCGGTCAATTCAATATCCTGGAAGGCTTCGAAGCCCTCTTTGCCCGCGGAATTTTGCTTGAAGTCCTCGTAAACTTCGTCGACGGTCTCCATAATGCTTTCCGTAATGGAATCGACGTCTCCGCCCTCGGTAAAGATGTCGTCTACGAGTTGATCGGTCTTTTGGCTGATGTATTCGTCGTCGAAGCCGAGCTCATTGAGCTTTTCTTCGACTTCTTCGGGCGCGATCCCCGATTGCGGGTTGTTCTCGAGGAATTTCTTGACGTTGTTGTGGACTTCCTCCTTCACCGTATTCTTCGCGACCGATTTCACCGTATTCTTCGCGAGCTTGTTCAGTGTGGGGGTCAATTCCACAACAATGCTGTCGACATTTTCATCGATGAGTTTGTTGACAGCCGCTTCGGGCGAGCCGAGCGCATGGAACACACGCACCGCATTGAGGGAAACGGAAGCATGGATCTCTTCCCCCTCTTCCCCGACAACGTCCTGCGCGTCGATGTCAACCCCAAGGTCGGGCAAGTTTTTAAGCAGCCCATCGAGCTGTTCGGCAGTAAGCGTATAGGTAACGTTGACCTGCCAAATGGGACCGAAGAAGTAACTCGCGATCGAGAGCAGACAGAGCACACCGATCACAATGTTGATGATCCAAAGAAATTTGGGTCCTTTACGCGATTGATCTTCCATGAAATTCTCCCAAAAATTTTTTCCTCATTCTATCAAACTTTTTGTCAAATGTCAAGCTTTTCATATCATAATTCCGCCATACCTTTTTTTCGTGCGGAAAAGGAAATTTTGCAAAAGCGTCTTGACAGTTCGCCCCGCCCCGTTTATACTATAACCGAAAGAAAAATAGGGGGTGCGATCATGACGATCAAATTTTACGAATACGGGAATTCGGTCATGTTCGGGAAGAGAGAGCTCTCCTCCGAGCAACTCTTCTGGGACGGGCGGATTTCTGCGGGAGACAACGTTTTGTACCACGACTCGAAGAATGGCACGAGACCGATGGGACATGTGATCTCCCTCTCCGAAAACAGGGAATACTTGCTCGTGCGGCTTGCGAGCTACGAGATGTTCATCGTGCTGAGGCGGGTCCACAAGAGCGATTACATCGTGTTGAAATCGGACATCCGCGACATGATCGGAACGTCGGGGAAAGCCTATTACGAAGGAGACGCCGAGTTGCTGAACGTCCATTGGGAGCTCGACCCGTCGGGCAGGCAGCACATCGTCTTCGTTTGGTACATGCACGAGGAGAAGAAGCTCCATGCCGACGTTGTCGCGCTCGACAAATGCACCGACGAGGCGCAGGACGGCGCGGACGACGGGCTCGTCGATTATATCAGCGGCAGGTTCGAAGTCTCCGATTGAGCGGAGCTCTCCTTCGGAGCGAGAGTTTTCCGAAAAATTACCGTGTTTTTGACCCGCAAAACGCCGAATGTGAAGAAAAGTGTCGTGACTTTTTGCGCTCGGGATGATACCATTTGATGCGTAAGGAGGCACGGAGAATGAAATTCGGCGAAAAATTAAAGCAACTCAGAAAAGACAACGGCATGACCCAAGAGGACTTGGCGGAAAAAATTTACGTCACCCGCACGGCGATCTCCAAATGGGAGACGGACAAAGGACTTCCCGCCATCGACAGTTTGAAGCTGATAGCCGACCTGTTCCATGTCAGTATCGACGATCTGATCTCGGACGGCGACGTCGAAACAAAGCGATTGCTCGACGAAAAAAGAGCGAAAACGATGTACGGCATTGCCATAGGCTTTTTGGCGTTGGCAACGGTCTTTACCCTGCTTGCGTATTTTTTGAAAGAGCCCTATCTGAACATCGGCGGCGTTGTTTCGGTCGTTTTGTACGTTGTTTTCGGAATGTTTTCAAAACCGCGCTATCGGCGTCTTTCCGCAAAAAAGATGCTTCTCCCCTATGTCGTCTCGCGCGCGGTCATTCTGCTGTTTGTGATCGGACTTATCGTCTTTACGATCGTGACTTTGTAATATTTCAAAGGCGGCTCGGACGGAGCATTTTTGCTCCGTCCGAGCCGCCTTCTGCAAATCATTTTTTGCCGTTTATCTGAAATCGCAAAATTCCCAATGGTCGTTGATGATCCCGATCCCTTGCAAATAGGAGTAGACGATCGTCGGTCCGACAAATTTGAAGCCGCGCTTTTTAAGTTCCGCGCTGACCCTTTCCGAAAGTTCGTCTTTCGCGGGCATGTCTTTGACGTCCGATAGATGGTGGTCTATCACCTTTCCGTCGGTAAATCCCCATATAAAGTTATCAAAACTTCCGAACTCCTCTTGCACTTTGAGAAAAGCGCGGGCGTTTGCGATCGCCGCCTCGATCTTGTTGCGGTTGCGGATAATTCCCCTATCCTGTAACAGCTCTTCGACTTTTTGTTCGTCGTAAGCCGCCACGACGTCGGGGTCGAACCCATCGAACGCCCTGCGAAAATTTTCCTCTTTCTCCAAAATCAAATTCCAGCTTACGCCCGCCTGCATACCCTCTAAAATCAACATCGCGAAGAGCTCCTGTTCCCGATGTTCGGGCTTGCACCACCTTGTATCGTGGTAAAGCAAGGACTTCTCGGAAAGAAATCCTTTTGCCCCGAGGCTGAAACCACACCGTCTCTTTTCCATCGTTATACCCCTTGCTCGACTTCTGTTTTCGTTATACATTAAATAAGGACAGCGACCGCCGACAAGACGATCGCTATCCTTTTCGCCGCCTTGCGGCGACGTGGTGCCGCTGACAGGGATCGAACCTGCACGGTATCGCTACCACGGGATTCTAAGTCCCGCGCGTCTGCCAATTCCGCCACAGCGGCAACAGGGCGGGTCAATTCCCGCCGTTCTTTTTCTCCCTCGGCGCACAAAAACGGGCAAAGGCGCATTTTCTGCGGGGTTTTAGAAGAAAAAATAAAACCCCACATATCGGCGCAACAAGGAGACAGCACGATATACAGAGTTTTTGGTGGGGACTACAGGGCTCGAACCTGTGACCTCATGCACGTCAAGCATGCGCTCTAGCCAACTGAGCTAAACCCCCGAAAAAGAAGCTTAACAAACATATTTTATACGAAAAAATACGCCTTGTCAAGCATTCCAAAGGGGAAAAGCAAATTTTTTTGCGGAAAATTTCGGGATATTGTCACTTTTTTCTCAACGGAAGAACACGTTTGAGCGCTGCGATCTCCCCTTCGGTCAATTTTTTCTTGTCCACGGGGAAATAGGTTACCCGGTTGGGATAGAGAAAGAAAAACTCCTTGGTCTCGCGCACTTTGGCAAGGTCGGAATAGTAGGTCTTGACCGTTCCGAGGTTTTCCCCCTCGCGAAGGTCGGTGACCGTGAAGTGGTATTCGTAAAAGCGGTAGACGTTTTCACGGCTTGCTATGAGGCTTTTTTTGGCGTTTGCGCGCATGGAGAGCGTAAAGACAAGCCCGCACACAAACAGAACAGCCGATCCCCAAAGAAGAGTGTTGAGCAGGCGATGTGCGAGCTCGGAGTCGCCCGAGTATAGCCCCTCTTCTTGAAACACTTCGATTGCGGTGGAAGAAATAATCCATGCGGCAAGCCCCACCGAACCGACGATCAGCGCGATCAAACACACGATCCGCAGGGCGCGCCCCGTTCTTTTGATGAGCTCTTTGTCGATACGCACCGAAGTACTGCAAATAGGCGGCTCAACCGTTTCGGACGGGATTTTGGGCGTAATTTCTTCGTTTATGTCTGACATAGTACTATGCAAAACCCCTTTTTAATACATCTCGGTTTTGGGAGAGCGCGAAAAGAGGGTCGAAATCCCCGCGCGGCAACGTTCTGCGTCGTTCCCCTCTTTGCCGTAACAGACGTCGTAGACGACCTCCGTGATGGGGAGCTCCACATGGTATTTCTCCCCCAAGAACTTCATCGCCTTCGAAGTGGGAACGCCCTCCGCGAGCTTTTCGAAGCGTTGCCCCTTTGCGAGCATTTCGCCGTACATGCGGTTGTTGGAATAGCGCGAAAAGAGGGTCGTCTCGTAGTCGCCGAGATGAGCGAGCCCGTAGGCGGAGAGTTCGTT
>CANRCY010000092.1 GCA_947629225.1 uncultured Clostridia bacterium
TGTGCTCCAACGTCATTCTCACGGCGATGGAAAACTGCAAACGGGCGGGCATTTCCAACGTGCGCTTCCTCAATATCCCCGCCGAAATTCTGCCCTGCTACATTCCCGAGCGCAGCGTGGAGACGATCTATCTCAACTTTTCCACCCCGCTCCCCGAGACGAGCCGCGAACGCCAGCGGCTCACCTCTTCCCGCTTTCTGCCCATTTACGCCGCGATCCTCAAAGACGGCGGGAAGATCGTGCAGAAGACGGACAGCGCGGAATTTTTCGACTATTCCCTCGCGAAATTCCGCGAGCACGGGTTCGAGGTGGGGGAGGTGACGCGCGATCTTCACCACAGCGATTACGCAAAGGAGAACATCGTCACCGAATACGAGAGGAACTTTTCGGAGAAGGGCATGCCCATCTTCCGCGCGGTCGCAGTGAAACGAGCGAAGAGCGTTAAGTAGTTGACATTGCGGGTTGTCCCTGTTATAATACCTTTGTTACAAACGCAACCGACACCGATTATGCGAGGTTTTTTCTATGGCGTGGCATGTAACTCTCTATAATGTGCTGACGACGATCAACAACGTCCTGTTGACGTTGATCGGGATCCCGTTTATCCTGCAATTTCTCTACATGTTTCTCTTTTGGCTCCCGAAGAAGACCTTCAAAAAGAGCGAGGAGAAAAAGCGTATATGCGTTGTCATTCCCGCCCATAATGAGGAGGACGTGATCGGCGGAACGGTGCGGCGGCTGTTCGAGCGGCAAAATTATCCCAAGGAATTGTTCGACGTCTATGTGATCGCCCACAACTGCAACGACCGCACGGCGCAGTTTGCCTCAGAAGCGGGCGCGAAAGTGCTCGTGCTCGACGACCCCGACCCCAAGCGGCACATCGTGTCTTATGCGCTCAAATTCGGCTATGAACGCATTCTCGAAACGGGGATCCCCTACGATTTTTCCATCCGTCTCGACGCAGACAACCATGTCAACGACGACTTCTTTTCGCTGATGAACGACGCTTTCTGCTCGGGCGTGCGCATTGCGCGCCCCTACGAGTCGGCGCTCAACATGACCCAAAACCAATTCACCCGCGCCTGCGGGCTCTATTATACCTTCGATTCCCGTTTCTCTTCCCGCGTCCGCGAACGGTTGCACATGGACGCGCACGTCAACGGTCCTGGCTCTATGACGGACATGGAGATCATTCGGAAGATCGGCGGGTATGATACGGTCAGTATCGTAGAGGATACCGAATTCAACATCAAACGCATGCTCGAAGGGGAGCGGTGCCACTTTGTGGAGGACGCCGTCGTCTATGAGGACTTGCCTTCTTCCTTCCGCGATACGATGAACCGCAACAAGCGGATCGCGGCGGGGAACGCGCGGCTGTTGTTCCGCTTTACCCCGCGCATGTGCTGGAATGCGATCAAACAGTTCCGCTTTTCCTTTATCGAACAGATCCTCACCTATGCGTTCATCTTCATCTGTTTGCTTCTGTGCACCTGGATCCCCGCATATTATATCTATGCGGTGGGCTATCTCGGCGGCATGGGGCTGTTTACCGCGGCGGACGCGGCGGCTGCGGGGATTTCGGGTCCGGGGCTATGGCAACTGCTCACCATCGTGGGGATCTGCCTCGGCGCGCTGTTTTTGGTCGCGGGGATTTTCCAAGGGCTCTTGCTCGTGTTGCTCGATTATAAAAAGATGGGAGCGGATCGGCGCAGGGAGCTGCTCTCGGGCGCGTTTCTCTTCCCCGCCTTTACCGTAGTATATTGCATAACGATGACGCTCGGGTTGTTCTCGAAACCCAAATGGGTAAAGATCAACCGCAACACGGGGACCCGAAATTGAGCGAACTTGCCTTTGAAATCAAAAATCTGTCGAAATCTTACGGCGACGTCTGTGCGGTGAACGGCATCTCTTTTTGCGTGCAAAAGGGGGCGCTGTTCGCCTTTTTGGGGGTCAACGGCGCGGGGAAGAGCACCACGATCAACATGATCTGCTCCATTCTCAAAAAGGACGGCGGCAAAATTTTCGTGGGAGGGCACGACCTCGACGAAGAGCCCCTCGCCATCAAACGGGAACTCGGCGTTGTGTTCCAGACGAGCGTCCTCGACAGGGAGCTCACCGTCAGGCAAAATCTCGAAATCCGCACCTCTTTTTATTCCCTCTCCAAAGAGGATGCGAAGAAGAACATCGGGGAGATCGTCGACCTTCTCGAACTTTCGCCCATTTTGAACCGCCCCGTAAAGCGCCTTTCGGGCGGGCAGATGAGGCGGGTGGACATCGCACGCGCCATGGTCCACCGTCCGCGGCTCCTCATTTTAGACGAACCCACGACGGGGCTCGACCCCAAGACCCGCCTTGTCGTCTGGTCGCTCATCGACCGTATTCGCGCCGAGACGGGCATGACCGTCTTTCTCACCACCCACTACCTCGAAGAGGCGGACAAGGCGACGGACGTCGTCATCATGAATAGGGGGAGCATCATCGCCCACGGCACGCCGAACGAACTCAAAAACGCCTATTCGAACGATAAATTGCTCTGCTACCGCGCAAGAAGCGAGGCGCTCGAGCGGGCACTCCGCGCGGAGAACGCCGTCTTTTCCTACGACGGGGAGAGGGGAGCTTACTGCGTCGCCGTCAAGGACACGGCTGCGGCAAAGGAACTTCTCCTGCGCCACGGCGAATATTTCGACGACGTGGAAATTCTGAAGGGGAACATGGACGACGTGTTCCTGAACGTGACGGGTAGGAATATGCAGCTTTCGGGAGGGGAAGAAAGTTGAAAACGCGCTACCTTCACATCTTTTTTCAGCTCACGAAACGGCACCTGTTGGTATTTTTCCGCAACAAGATCAGAATGTTTTACACCCTGATGGTGCCCGTCATCATCTTTTTGGTGTATGTCTTTTTCCTGCGGCGGATGGAGCTTTCCATGATCGCTTCCAACCTTCCCGAGGGGGTCGTCATGACGGAAGAGCTCTATTCTTATCTGACGACGCTCGTCGATTCGTGGATGCTCGCGGGCATTGCCGTGCTCTCCGTCATCACCGTCTCCCTGCAAACGAACAACGTCCTCGTCGAGGACAAGCAGAGCGGCGTCAACCGCGACTTCGCCTCTTCGCCCGTTCCGAAAGAGCTGCTCGTCGCGAGTTATTTTCTCTTCAACTTTCTCGTGACGTCCGTCATCGGGCTCTTTTTCTTGCTCGTATGCGGGGTGTATCTGCTCTGCCTCGGCGAATTTATGCTGACCGCGGCGGACGTATTTACCGTGCTCGGGGTGTTCCTGTTCGCGACCGTCTCCACCGTGCTCATGACCGTGCTGATCGCCTCTTTCGTCAAGCGGGAGGCGACCATGTCGAGTATCGTGGCAGTCTTTTCGACGGCGGTGGGATTTCTCATCGGCGCATATATGCCCCTCGGCATGATGCCCGATTGGGTGCAGGGGATCTGCGGGTTTATCCCGGGCACCTATGCCTGCTCCCTTTTGCGCTACGCCTTTATGAAAACGCCTCTTGCGCAGTTTACCGCCTATGCGCAGGGGCTGAGTCTCCCCGCGGGAACGCTCGAAAGTTTGCTCTCCGAGCTTTCGGGGACGTTCGGCTTTCACGTCGGATTTTTCGGCGCGGACGTCCCGCCGCAGTACCAGGCGGTCGCGCTCGCGGTGTACAGCGTCGTGTTCTTAGCCCTCAACGTCGGCGTGGGCAAGAAAGTCGCCGAAGTGCTCGGGCTCGGCAAGAAGAAAAAGAAAAGAAAATAAAGAAGTTAAGAAAAGAGCGCGCCCGCGCGGCAAACTTAGCCGCGCGGGCGCGCTCTTGCAATCCCGCAAACATCAAAACAGCGCTTTGATCATCTGCGAAACATAGGAAACGGGGACAAGTTCGAGCTTTCCCTTGAACTTCTCGCACGCCTTCATGTTCTTTGCAGGGAGGATCACCCGCTTGAATCCCATTTTCAGGCACTCGTTCACCCGCTTGTCCGCAAAGTTCACCCCGCGCACCTCGCCCGTCAAGCCGACTTCGCCGCAGAGCGCCGTGTCTTTGTCGATGGGGATCATCTTTTCCGCGCTCGCAAGGGCGGCGCAGACGCAGAGGTCGGCGCTCGGCTCGTTCAATTTGATCCCGCCCATTGCGTTGAGGTAGACGTCCTGCGCGCCGAGGGGGAGCCCGCACCTCTTTTCGAGCACCGCGATGAGCACGATGAGACGGTTGAGGTCGACCCCGAGAGACATTCTGCGGGGAAGCCCGTAGGCGGTCTTTGCCATGAGCGTCTGGACTTCCACCATCATGCAACGGTTGCCCGTTTCGCTCGGCGTGACAGCCGCCCCCGCCGCCGTTCCGCGCGTATCGGAGAGGAAGAGGGAAGAATAGTCGCTCACGCCGAAAATCCCTTCGCCCGTCATCTCGAACACGCCCACTTCCTGCACCGAACCGAAGCGGTTCTTCACCGAGCGCAGGATTTTGAAGTTTTCCGTCCGCTCTCCCTCGAAATAGAGCACGGCGTCCATGATGTGTTCGAGCACTTTGGGTCCCGCAAGCGCGCCCTCTTTTGTGACGTGCCCGATGAGGAAGAAGGTGATCCCGCGCGACTTTGCGATGCGCATGAGTTTGGAAGCGCACTCCCGCACCTGCCCCACGCTTCCCGCCGAGGAGGAGAGCGCCTCGGTGTAAACGGCTTGGATGGAGTCGACAACGACGTATTCCGCCTCGCAGATCGCCTCTTCGGCGTTGTCGAGGCAGGTCTCGTTCAGAAGGAGCAGACTGTCCGAATCGAGCCCAAGCCGCTCGCAACGGAGCTTTACTTGCGAACAGCTCTCTTCGGCAGAGAGGTAGAGCACTTTATGCTCCTTAGCGAGGTGCGCCGCCACCTGCGTCAAAAGGGTAGACTTCCCCACGCCGGGGTCGCCCCCCACGAGAATGAGGGAGCCGCGCACAACGCCGCCCCCGAGCACGACGTCGAGTTCGGAGATGCCCGAAGAGACGCGCTCGTATTTTTCGAATTTGATTTGCGAGAGGGGAAGGGGCTTTGCGGAGAGGGCGGACTTGTAGCCCGCGCCCGCGCCCGTCCGCTTGGCGGGCGCGGGCGCGACGGCTTCTTCCACGAGGGTATTGAATTTCCCGCAGTCGGGACATCTCCCCAACCACTTGGGGCTCGTATAGCCGCATTCGTTGCAGACAAATTGCGTTTTCGGCATGGGTTCTCCTTAGCGATCTTGTGTGTTTCTTATCCTTGTTTTGTCAAAAGAACGGTGGCGTAGGCGGTAATGCCGCGACCTTCGCCGATGTAGCCGAGCTTTTCATTCGTCCCTGCGGCGACCGCAACGTATTCGCACCCGAGCGCCGCGCGCAGATTTTCCCGCATTTGCTCGATATAGGGGGAGAGGCGGGGGAGCTCGCATAAAATCGAAATGGAAGCGTTTTTCACCGCAAAACCGCAAGCGTGTATGCGTTTCATCACCTCGGCGAGCAGTTCCATGCTGTTTGCGCCCCTGTACTCGGGGTCGGTATCGGGGAAATAATACCCGATGTCGCGCAGAGAGGCGGCGGAAAGGAGCGCGTCCATCAAGGCGTGCACGGGCACGTCTCCGTCGCTGTGCGCTTTCAGCGCGCGGTTGGAGGGGAGCACAACGCCGCAGAGGGTGATATAATTGAGGTTGAGCCGCGCAATGCCGCGGTCGATCTCTTCCCGATGTTCGAACGCATGGGTGTCTACGCCGAAGCCCACCCGCTCGGCAGGGGCGAAATCTTCGGCAAAGGTCAGCTTTTTGTTGGCGCGTTCCCCCGCAACGAGAACGGGCGTTTCGATATACGCCGCATAAATCCCGCTGTCGTCGGTAAACGTCTTGCCGCTCTTCATCGCCCGCTCATAGGCGGCGAGAAGGGG
>CANRCY010000093.1 GCA_947629225.1 uncultured Clostridia bacterium
ATCCAGACGCCGCAAAAACGATGGGAAAGCTCTTCGGAGAGGACGTTGAGGCCCTCGCCCGCGGCAAACCGCTCCCGTTCCTCTTCGCCGAGGGAGAGCATAAACCGCCCGCCCGCGCCGTCGACAGTCGCCTCGATATCGGCAAGGGACAAAAATGCCGCCGCCGCGGGAAAGCGCTTCTTTAAGATGTCCGCAACGGTCGCCCGCACCCCTTCCGCGCTCGGGACCGCCTTCACGATCCCCACTTCCGCCGTATAGCCCGCGGGGACGTAGTTTTGCGAAACTTTCCGCGCATGATCCTCGTCCTCCTTGCGGTAGGTGAGATCGGTCACGAGATGAAAGACGATCGTCTTTCCCCCGATCGCGATCTTTTCGAGAATGGCGCGTTTCAGCCCCTCGCTCTTTCGTATTTCGTTTAAGTATTCTTCGCTCTTCATGCCTTCAAAAATTCCTCGATCCGTGCGAAAAAGATCTCTTCCGCATGCTCCGCGGGGACCCGCTCCGTCTCCCCGCCGCGGAAGATGACGCAATACTGCTCCCCTCCCGCAATGCCGAGGTCGGCGTCTTTCGCCTCTCCGGGACCGTTGACAACGCACCCCATGACGGCGATCTTGCCCTTTTTCTTTACCGCGCGCACCCGTTCGTTGACCCGCTCCGCAAGCCCCATGCAGTCGTAGCGGCACCTTCCGCAGGTGGGGCAGGAGACGACTTCGATATAGTCTTTTTCCAGTCCGCAGGCGCGCAGAATGTCATGCGCGGCATAGACCTCTTTCACGGGGTCGGCAGTGAGCGAAACGCGGATGGTATCGCCGATCCCGCGGAGAAGCAACGAACCGATCCCGATACTGCTCTTGACAATGCCCGTCCGCTCGGTCCCCGCCTCCGTCACGCCGACGTGGAGAGGGCGATCGGTCTGCCCCGCGAGGAGCTCGTATGCCTTCACCGTGAGGGGCACGTCGGAAGCCTTCACCGAGATGACGAGATCGTCTATGCCGTGTTTTTCGAAAATTTTGACGTTTTCGAGGGCGGAGAGAACGAGCGCTTGGGCGCTTCTTCCGTACTTTGCGAGAAAATGCGGCTCGATACTGCCCGTGTTCGCCCCCACGCGGACGGGAATATGGTGCGCCCGAACGCAATCCGCGACGAGGGCGAGTTCCCTCTCCCCGCCGATGTTCCCGGGGTTGACCCGAAGTTTATCGGCTCCGTTCTCCGCGGAGAGCACCGCGAGTTTTGCCGAAAAGTGGATATCCGCCACGAGCGGGATTTCGATCTGTTGTTTGACGGCGGAAATGGCGCGAGCGTCCGCTTCGTCGAGTACGGCGACCCGCACGATCTCGCACCCCGCCTCTTCGAGACGCAGAATTTGAGCGACGCTTTTTTCAACGTCGCTCGTCTTTTCCGTCGTCATGCTCTGCACGGCGATATGCCCGCCGCCGAGGATCACATTTCCGATACGGACTTGTTTTTTCGTCATGATCTCTTTTCCGTCTCTTTGCGTTCCATCATGCGTTGCAGTTCGGACATGAAGGAGTTGATGTCCTTAAAGGAGCGGTAGACGGAGGCGTAGCGCACATAGGCGACTTCGTCGAGCTCTTTGAGCCCCTCCATGACCATCTCCCCGATCGTCTTGGAGCTGACTTCCTGCTCCATGCTGTTATATACCTTTTTTGCGATCTCTTCGGCAAGGGAATCGATCTGTTCGATGGAGACAGGGCGCTTTTCGCATGCCTTCACAATCCCGCGCTTGATCTTGCCGATGTCGAACGCCTGACGGGTACCGTCCGACTTCACGACGAGCAGCGGAGAGATCTCGATCGTCTCGTAGGTGGTGAACCTTCTGCCGCAACCCAAACACTCCCTGCGGCGGCGGATCGTTTTATCGTCGTCTGCCGAGCGGGAATCGATGACCTTGCTCTCCGTACAGTTGCAGTATAAACAGCGCATAAATCCTCCCTCTTGTGGCTGTGTTTTATACATTATACCATATACAGTGAAAAAATGCAACAAAAATTCATATGTTTGAAAAAAAGCTCCCGCAAGGGGAGCGTGGGACTTATTTTTCGGGAGGGGGCGGAGCCGCGGGCGGAAGCGTCGTCTCTTCGAGCTCCTCTTCGTCCTTTCCTTCGAGTTCCTTGGGAAGACGGATGCCTTCCGAGCTGAATCCTCTCCCCCGCACTTCGGAGACGACCGAGATCGTCATGAACGCCTCGGGGTCGATCTGCTGGACCTTGTTTTTGAGTTTGACGAGCTCGCGGTTGCTCACGATCGTGAGAAGGACATAGCACTTCTCTTTGAGGTACCCCGTCTGCCCGTAGAGCACGGTCACGCCGCGGTTGAGTTCGCCGAGGATCATCTCGCGGATGGCGCGGTATTTTTTGGAGACGATCTTCACCTGCGTCTTCTTCATGCCGATGGGCGAAAGTTTTTCGATGACGACCGAAGAGATCAGGCAGATGATGATGCCGTAGAGCACGCTTTCGACGGGGACGTCTGCAAAGAGTT
Organism: uncultured Clostridia bacterium; assembly: GCA_947629225.1. Taxonomy (GTDB): domain Bacteria; phylum Bacillota; class Clostridia; order Christensenellales; family Borkfalkiaceae; genus Gallimonas. The sequence continues at coordinate 2,503 of CANRCY010000093.1, forward strand.
GCAGGAGCACGATAGAGGCGTCGAGAAACCACATCGTCACCGAGACGGGGAGCCCGAAAAACTTGTTGAAGATGAGGGGCGGGATGTCGGTGCCGCCCGTGCTCGCCCCCACGCGGACGACCATCGCGACGCCGAGCCCGAAGACGAGAGAGCCGAAGAGGACGGCAAGGAGGGTATCCTGCACGACGGGCTCTCCTTTGCTGATGAGCTTATAGAGGCTCATGAAGGAGGGATAGAGCAACGTGCCCGCAAGGGTGGAAGCGGCAAAGCGCTTTCCGAGCAAGACTGCGCCGATGACGAACAGAATGATGTTCGCCGTGTAGACGGTGATATTGACGATCCATTTTGTCAGTTCTTCGTTCGCCGCGCCGTTCTTTTCGAGCAGGTTACGGACGAAGATGCCGACGCCCGTCGTGCCGCCCATGACGAGTTCGTTCGGCTCGATGAAGAACACGGCTCCCGCCGCGGCGAGCGCGTTCCCGACAACGATGATGAGGCAATAGAGGATAAACCGTTTGACCTGCGCCTTGGTGGGCTTGCGCCTGTTCTGCCGCAATGCGGGCTCTTTTGCTTTTTTGGATGCTCTCATGGTCTTTCCGCCTTTCTTTCCGCCGATATTATAGCATTTCCCCTTTCGCTTTGCAAGAATTTTCCCGAGGAGTTTGGGGAATTTTTTCGGCAAAAAAAGAGGGCGGGAGAGACCCGCCCCGTTTTCCGCCGCGTTAGTTGTTGCAGCAGGAGTTCAGCGCATATTGGCGAACGTAATAGGCATCGTAGGTATTCCCGCAGCCGCAACCGTTCCACCCTCCGCCGTTATTGTTGCCGCAACCGCAGCCGTTGTTATTGCCGACGGGGAAACCGCCGTTCGTCCCGACCGTGCCGAGGTTTTGCACGAGAACAAGATTGCCGTTTCCGCAACCGCAGCCGAGCGGCGCAAACAGGTTGGTGAGGGCGGCGAGAAGAGGATCGTAGCCGTTATTTCCGCAGCCGTTGTTGTTACGGCAGCCGCCGAAACCGCAGCCGTTATTGCAGGTATTACACATAATTTGACCTCTGACGTAAAAATTTTACGGACATATTCCGCACTAACAGTGTATGCCGCCGCGGCATGAACGGGTACCCCTTCGGCGGACATTGGGGCGTTATTGCAAATTGCAAACACCCCTTCCGTCTTGCCGCCGTTGCGGCAAGACACCCACCCCTCAAGGGGTGGGCAAGGGTAAAATGCGGTGGTGAGTCATGGCTGCCCCGCGCGAAGTTCTGATTCTCTAAGCGCGGCACGAGGAGCGTCAGCGACGAAGTACCGAAGCGGAGACATCTCCACCGCATTATAAGAGAGAGATTTCTCCACTCCGCTCACTTTGTTCGCTACGGTCGAAATGACAAATTAGAATATTATGTAAAAGGCGGCGCGGGCAATTTGCCCGCGCCGCCGCATTTCCGTTCGATTTTACTTCGCGTATTCCACACTGCGGAATTCGCGGATGACGTTCACTTTGATCTGCCCCGGATATTCGAGTTCCGCCTCGATCTTCTTGGCAATGTCCTTGGCGAGGAAAAGCGCCTGTGCGTCGTCGATCACTTCGGGTTTGACGATGACGCGCACCTCTCTGCCCGCCTGTATGGCATAGCTCTTGTCTACCCCCTTGAACGAGGACGCGATCGCCTCCAACTTTTCGAGACGTTTGACGTACCCTGCGCCCGTCTCGCGCCGCGCGCCCGGGCGCGCGCCCGAAATGCCATCTGCCGCCTGTACCAAAATCGCTTCGATCGTCTTGGGTTCCACGTCGCCGTGGTGCGCCATGATGGCGTTTACGATCATCGCGTTTTCTTTATACTTCTTTGCGAGGTCGGCGCCGAGCTGGATATGCGTCCCCTCTTGCTCGTGGTCGACGGCTTTGCCGATGTCGTGCAGAAGACCCGCGCGCTTTGCGAAGTTGACGTCTAAGCCGAGTTCCTGCGCCATGAGCCCCGCGAGCTGGGAGACCTCGATGGAGTGGCGGTAGACGTTCTGCCCGTAGCTCGTGCGGAATTTGAGCCGCCCGATGAGCTTGATGAGCTCGGGGTGCAGGTTATAGACGTCCGTCTCGAACATGGCTTCTTCGCCCGCTTTCTTGATCTCCTGATCGAGCTCCTTTTGCACTTTTTCCACCGTCTCCTCGATGCGGGCGGGATGGATCCTGCCGTCGGCGATGAGCCGTTCGAGGGTGAGGCGGGCGACTTCCCTGCGCACGGGGTCGAATCCCGAAAGGAGAACGACCTCGGGGGTATCGTCGATGACAAGTTCGATGCCCGTCGCGTTCTCGATCGCGCGGATGTTTCTCCCCTCTCTGCCGATGATACGCGCCTTCATATCGTCGTTGGGCAGAGGCACGACGGAGACGGTCGTTTCGGACGCATGGTCGGACGCGCAACGCTGGATGGCAAGGGAGATGATGTTCTTGGCGTTCATATCCGCCTCTTCCTTCGCCTGCGCCTCCATGTTCCGCACCTGCAATGCGCAGTCGCGGCGGGTCTCGTCCAAGATCTCTTCGGTGAGTTGCTGTTTTGCCTCTTCGCGGGTGAGCTGGGCAATGCGTTCGAGCTCCTGCGTCATGAGTTCCTGCTGATGGGAGAGTTGCTCTTGCAGTTTATCCGCCTCTTCCGTCTTTTTGGCAAGGTTCTTCTTCTGGTCTTCGAGGGACTGCTCTTTGCGGGAAATTTCCGTTTCGCGCTTTTCGAGCTGATCCTCCTGCTTGTTGAGCCGCGCTTCCTGACGCTGCTGTTCGGAGCGCTTTTCGCGCATCTCCTGTTCGAATTCGTTTCTTCGCTTTTCTACCTGTTCCTTTGCCTCTAAAATCGTTTCCCGTTTTAACTGCTTGCAATCGTCTTTGGCTTTTGCAAGCATTTCTTCCACTTTCTGCGACGTTTCGTCGAGTTTTTGTGCATTTCTCTTTTCGGAAATCTTTTTCAGAACATTCCGCGTGACAAAGAACGCGGCAACGCCGCCGATCGCGATCCCAACAATGGGGAGCACGATCAAAAGAGCGATCGCCCATCCGTCTACGGCAAGGAGCAGGCTTGCAAATGTGTTCATATGCTTCGCCTCCTCATGATTTATTTGACTGATATTCTAAGAAGCGCCCTTGAAAAGGGCATAGTTAGACATTGTCGGATACATTATACTATATTTTATAGGGCTTGTCAATCGATTCACAAAACCGAGATGCCTCATTGTGAAAAAAAATCAAAACCACCAGTGAACTGGTGGTTTGCACAACCCCTAAAAGGGGATGATGTCGGCTGACCCGTAAACGGGTGC
>CANRCY010000094.1 GCA_947629225.1 uncultured Clostridia bacterium
AAAAACGGGCATAGAAAGGAAGCGCATAGCCGAGGTAGACGCCGACGTCGGCAAAGACCTGCCCCGCGAGGGGATCCCCCTCCTCCGCGCGCTTTTGCACTTCTTTGAGCTTTTCGGCGGGCGTGAGCCCCTCTCCGAATTTCCAGCCGCCCGCCTCCGCGAGCTTGATGACGGCGTCTTGCGAGAAGTATTTACACCCCACGCCGACGTCTCCGCTCCATTCGTCGCGCATTGCCTCGGGATTGAGGTCGACGGGGACGAAGGCGAGTTCGGAGAGCCAGCCGTTGAGCCCCCCTTCGGCGTTGATGTAGCCCGCCGCCTCGCTCGTGCCCATGGCAATGCCGAGCACCCGCCCTTCGCCGAGTTCCATGCTCCCCGCAAGGGCGGTGACGTCGCCGTCGTTGGCGACCTCTACGGGCGCGCCGATCTCCTTTGCCACGTTGAGATACATGTCCTTGACATATCCGCCGTACTTTTCCTTATCCACTTTGAGGAAGAGAGAGGCGGTCATAATCCGATTGTCGATATACACCCCCGCGGAGGAGACGCCGATCGCGTCTACGCGAGGCATTTTGCTTGCCGCCGTCTTCATGGCGGCGAGAATTTCGTTGTAATGGTAGTGCGGGTCTTCCGCCGTCTTGGGGTGCCAGACGACCTCTTCCGAATAGACCGCCTTGCCGTCGATCACGGCGCTCACTTTGCGGTCGCTTCCGCCCGCGTCGAACCCGATACGGCACCCTTTGAGATGTCCGCCCGCGCGGTAGGAAACGCCTGCGCGGACGGGCTCTTCGGCGAGGAGCTCCACGGTGAAGGGCGATTCGTACACGTCCCGCATGAATGCGAAATCGAACGCCCGCGCGCCCTTTTCGGCATAGCGCTCCTTCAAATAGCCGTAGACGGCTTCGCTTCCGTACACGCCGATCGCGTGCCCGCCGTAGAGCCAGAGCATGGTCTTTGCGAGCCGCTCGGCAAGGTAGCAGTTGCGCGCGTCGTCCTCGCCGTCGCGGAAGGCGTCGAATGCGTAAACTTCCCGCTTTGCGCCGTGAGAGACGCTAAGCGCGATACGGTTGCGCCGTTCGGCGGGGAGCGCCGCAACGTCTTGTTCGAAGCGTTCGAGGAAGGTGATGATGGGATAAAAATGGGGGTCTAAGACGGGAACGATCATAATTTTTCTCCGTTTGCCGCTTTGGGCAGTCAGGTTTGGGACCTTCTATAAAATATGACCCGAAGGCGCCCTTCGGGTGTGTTTTTTAATGGACGCGGATACACGCGCCGCCTTTGAGGCGGGACTCTTCCGCACAGATCGCCATGAGGTGGCTTTCGACCGAGCGCACGAGAGAGGTCTCCCCCTCCTTTCCGCAGAGGACTTCGTACAGGGTATCCACGAGCCCCTGATCTCCTCCGCCGTGCCCGCTCCCGATCTCGCCGAGGGCGGAAATGCGGAAGTCTTCCCGCTTGCCGCCGAACCGCTTCAAAGAGACGACGTCCGCCTCTTCGTCGAGCACGATCTCGCCGAGGGTGCCGAAAAAGCGCATGATCCTGCCGATCCCCGCCGTGAACGCCGTCATCGTGAGGGTCGCCTTGACCCCGTTTTCGAACGCGATCTCGGTGAGCTGGTGGTCGACGACGTCGTTATCGCAGAAATACACGCACCTGCCGTATGCTCCCTCTTCGATCGCCCGACAGAGCTTTTCTTCGGTGAGCGGATAGTCGGACGTGATCTGGATCTGCGGCCATAGGTTGGGGAGACAGCCGTCCCGCTTCCAACCGTCCACATAAATGCGCTTTGCGCTGTAAGGGCAGGTTTCGAGATATTTGCACGCCGTGCAACGCTTTGCGGCGCCTTCGGGGGCGTTTTCGGGCTTGAACCAGGTGAGCCCGCCCACCGAGGAGACAGTCTCCGCACGCGAATTCGCATAGTACTGCAAGAGATCGTGGCAGCATTTGGCGAGGATCATGGGCGCGGTCTCCGCGCGGGAACGCCAATTCCCGCGCACATAGCTGTGCGCCTGATGCCAATATGCCACCTGTTCGAGCGCCTGTATGGAGACGAGCGTTCCGATCTCGCCCGATTTGAGCAGCTGCGCCGTTTTGACGAAGGCGGGCGCATAGCGGAGGACATGGCAGACGACCACCTTTCCCCCGTACTTTTTCTGCGCCGCGAGCAGTTCTTCGAGCTCTTCGCGGCGGTCGGAGACGGGCTTTTCGAGCAGAAGGTCGTACCCGAGCGCAAGCCCCTTGACTGCCTGCCGCACATGGTCTGCGTCCATCGTCGCGACGACGAGAAGGTCCGCCCGCTTCTTTTCGAAAAAGCGCTCTTCCGAGGAGAAGAGCTCCCCTGCGCCGACCGAGAACTGCCCGCCGTAATAGGAAAGACGCTCTTCGTCCCTGTCGCAGAGGGAGACGATACGGAACTCTTCCCGTCCGTGCAAAAGCCTGCCGTAAGTTTCCGCGCCGCGGTTTCCGCAGCCGAGAATGGCAACCGTAAATTTCATATTATTTCCCCATAAATGTCGGATGACTTTCGAGAACGTTGACGAATACCCGCGTGATGACCTGCGGACGGGTGATCGCCGCGCCGATGATGACGTGATCGATCCCTGCGTCGAGCACGCTCCTGAGCGCCGCAAAGGAGTTGATCCCCCCTTCGGCGACGACGGTGGCATGCTTGACGTCGTCGAGCAGCCGCGCGCAGAATTCGGGGTCGGGAATGATAAATCCCGCCGTGTCCTCGGTATAGCTTCTCATGGTGGTCGAAATGTAGTCGAAGCCGAGCGCGTCTGCCTCCATTGCGTCCTCATACGTCGCGCAGTCCGCCATGATCGCCTTCTCCGAATGTTCGCGGATATAGCCGACCAAGGTTTGGAGGGTCACGCCGCAGGGGCGTTTGCGCCTGGTTGCGTCGAGCGCGATGACGTCGCACTCCGAGCGGATGAGCGCCTTTACCTCTTTGAGCGTGGGCGTGATGTAGACGGGAGAGTCGCAGTAGACCTTTTTGATGAGCCCGATGATGGGAAGGCTCCCCTCCGTAATGCGGTGGATGGCGTTGATGTCGCGCACGGTGTTGGCGCGGATCCCGACCGCGCCGCCCTGTTTGGCGGCAAGCGCCATTTTGGGGATGGTATTTCCCCCGTAGAGCGGCTCGTCTTTGAGCGCCTGGCAAGAGACAACAAGCCCTTTCGGAATGATGTTTTTCATGGCAACGTTTCCTTGTCTGTTTTTTGCCTTTCCCCCGAGGGGGAATGTCTGTTTCGAAGTCAGCGGAGTTTTTCCGCGTCCCGAAATCCTTTGCGGAACGCTTCCCACGTGAGCGTGAGATCGTCGTATCTTTCGTGACGGTTCCTTCCCGTTCCGTCGGGAACGTCGGCGAACTTGAAGCGGTTGGAGACGGCGTCCCCCACATAGTCGTTGCAGTTGAACCAGATGAGCCCCTTGATCTGCCGCACATAGGGCGCGGGATCTTCGGCGTTGAGCTCTTCGAACATGCCTCCGACCCACTCTGCCTGCGATGCGCGGTTCCTGCCGAGCTCGCCCGTGGTCGCGCCGCCCGAGCCGCACGCGAATTCCCCGATGATCATGCCGTATTCGCCGAAATAGGGAAGATTCTTTTCGTACAGCGCGCGGTAATGGTCGCGGAAGGAAGTGATCTGCGCGGCGGCGTCGCCCGTGTAGTTGTTCGCCTCGTAGCTCGTGCCCCCGAGCAGTTGGACGTACGCCTTTCCCGGGAAGTAGCAGAGGTCTTCCCCCCAGCCCGAGAAGGGACAGGAACGGGCGATGGGATTCCAGATCCAAATGATGTTATCGCATCCCTCGCCGATCAGAATGTCGTAAAAGCGCTTCCATGTTTGGATGAAGACGTCGGGGTCGAGCAGGGTCATCATGCCCGAATAACTCGTCCAGTCGGTGTTCATCTCGTTGTTGAGGCGGAGCATGACGGGTTTGCCGTACTCCTTGATGTCGCGGGCGAGACGCCTGAAATATTCGTCGTACCTCCCGCGCAAAATGTCGAACATGGGGGTGAGCTCTTCGTCGACGAGGTTATTGTTGGTCGTAAATTGGAAGGTGAATTCGAGCACGGGTTTGCCGTTGAAGCCGTTGCCGCCCGCGAGCGCCTTGCTCATCTCCACGGGATAGTAATGCGGCGTGCGCCCCTTCTCCCCCAAGGCGCCCTTGCCGAGGTGGGTATAGGTCATGTATACGTCATACTTCTTGCCGCCCCATGCCTCGTTTTCGATGAAGTCCTCGATCTCTTTGCTCCAACGGAGGTATCGGTCGTAATTGACGTCCCCCGCATGGAGACTGTCTTCCTCGCCCGGCATGGAGTAGGAGAAAACCCCCCAGCTCTTCTTTTTCTGCGCCATGAAGCCGCGGAAAAAGGCGCGCGTCTCTTCGTTCCAATGGGGGTCCTCTTCGGGCGCGCCCGCCGCGAAGTAGTTGCGGCGTTTGCCCTCGGGCGCGAAGAGGGTGTAACTCTTCACGATTGCGTCCATCAGCGCGGCATTGTCGGCGGGAGAATTTAATACGAACAGCCCGAATTTAATTTCTTCGCCGAGCTTGCGGATGAGCCCGATGTTGTAGTAGGGGCGCGCGATGTCCCCCGCGTCGTCGATGCGGACGTCGAAACGATAGATCTCGTACCCGTCCCGCAGGCGGCGGTTGCCCTCTTTGATCGTGGGATAGCCGCGCACGCCGTCGGACGTGCCGTCTGCCCCGACGGGGAGCATGGTAAAGCCGAGCTCCTTCTCATTGAGCAGGGTCAGCCCTTGGTTGGCATAGTAGCGCGGGGAGACGAGGTGGCGGAGCGCCCACTCGTTGACGTAGATGAACCAACACTTCTCGCCGCGGTCGGCATAGGGGTTGCTCTCCTCGGCGGAGGCGGTGAGAACGCAGTCGCCGAAGGTGTAGCGGGTACGGTATGCCGCAAGGGTGTAATCGACGGAGACCTCTTCCTCTGTGGGAAGGGTGAACGCCATGCCCGCGGAAAGGTCGACGTACCGCTTTGCGCTTCTGCCGAAGAGTTCGAGCTTGACGTCGCTCCCTTCGCACTTCTCTATGTATCCGCCGTCCGAGAAACATCTCGCGCCGAGAAGGTCCTCGGCGGAGAGAATGCCGTTTTCTGCGTCGGAGCCGACGCGCGCCCGCCCGAAGAGTTCCCCGAGCGCGGCGCGGGAAGTGATTTTTTCCATGTTTCTTCCTCTCTTATGCCCCAAGTCTTATGCCCCGAGTTTTGCCGCGTCCGCAAAGCCTTTGCGGAAGGCTTCCCATGTGAGGGTGAGATCGTCGTACTTTTCGCTGTTGAAACGCCCTGTCCCCTTGGGAGTATCGGCAAACTTATAGCGGTTGGTGATGAGCCCGTTCGAATAGTCGTTGCAGTTGAACCAGATGAGCCCCTTGATCTGCTGCGCATAGGGCGCGGGATTCTCGGCATTGAGTTCTTCGAACATGCCCTTGACCCACTCTGCCTGCGATTCGCGGTTTCTGCCGAGCTCGCCCGACGCGTTGCCGCCCGAGCCGCATGCAAATTCGCCGATGATCATGCTCCACTTTTCGAAATAGGGCTTGTTCTTTTGGTACAGGCTGCCGTAGCGGTCTTTGAACGTCATGAACGAGGAGGGATCGTTGTTCGCCTCGTAATTGGTCCCGCCGAGCAGGTGCACATATTCGAAGCCCGGGAAGTAGCAGAGGTCTTCGCCCCAGCCC
>CANRCY010000095.1 GCA_947629225.1 uncultured Clostridia bacterium
CAAGGTCCGCCGCGTCTTTGCCGTGCACTGTCTTGGTGAGCTCGTATGCGAGCCGCTCTTTTGCGGCGTTCATGCGCTCGTCATGGTAACGGCAGAGCTCTTTGATCTCTTCGAGCGGAAGGAAGGTCAACAGGCTAAAACACGTCTCCACGTCGTCATCCGCCGTATTCCGCCAATATTGATAGAATTCATAGGGGCTCGTCTTGTTTTCGTCGAGCCAGACGGCGCCCTTCTGCGTCTTGCCCATTTTTTTGCCTTCGCTCGTCGTGAGAAGGCGGAAGGTCATGGCATAGGCGGGTTTGCGTTCTTTTCTGCGGATGAGATCGGCGCCCGCAAGCATGTTGCTCCACTGGTCGTCGCCGCCGAGCTCAAGCGAACAGCCGTACTTTTGGTGAAGTACGAGGAAGTCGTACCCCTGCATGAGCATATAGTTGAATTCGAGGAAGGAAAGCCCCCGTTCCATGCGTGCTTTGAAGCACTCTGCCGTGAGCATTTTATTGACGGAGAAATGCACGCCGATGTCCCGCAAAAAGTCGATATAATTGAGGTTTAAGAGCCAATCGGCGTTGTTGACGATGATCGCGCCGTTCTCTCCCTCGAAGGAGACGAAGCGCGACATCTGCTTTTTGAAGCATTCGACATGATGGGCAATGGTCTCTTTCGTCATCATCGAGCGCATATCCGTCCTGCCCGAGGGGTCCCCGACCATGGCGGTGCCTCCCCCGATCAGAATGATGGGCTTATGCCCCGCGAGTTGCATGTGCCGCATGGCGACAAGTTGCATAAAGTGCCCTACATGGAGAGAGTCGGCGGTCGGGTCGAAGCCGATGTAAAAAGGGACGCTCTCCTTGCCGAGAAGGTCGTAGAGCTCGTCCTCATAGACGGTCTGTTTGATAAATCCCCGCTCACGCAGGGTGTCCATGACGTTTTTCATAAGAAAACTCCGAAATTCAGATTGCTTCCTTTATTTTACACGAGCTCATAAATTTTGTCAAGAAATCAGCGCGTATTCGCGGATTTTTCGCTCGTCCGCGCTCTCTTCCTCTTCCCGCGCCGAACGAAGGAGCGCGTCCGCCCGTCTTCTCAGCGCGAGCTTCGCCGCAACGCGGGCGCGGAGCTCGGCGTTGCGCTTTTCGGCGATCGCCCTTCTCCCTTCTTGCAAAACCCGTTCGATCTCTCTGTCCGTCATCGCTTTCTCCTTACAGGAAAAATTATAGACATGATACTTGACAAATATTGTCAAGTTTGATAAAATTTTTTCGGAAAAAATCTTTCTTTTGGGAGAAAATGCAAATGAAATTTCAAATCATGCTCGGAATCCTCTTTACCCTGCTTGCGCGGCGCAAGATCAGCGCGGGCGAACTTGCCGCGAAATACGACGTCTCCGTGCGCACGATCTACCGCTACATCGACGAGATGACGATTGCGGGCATTCCCATTGACGTTGCGCGCGGGCAGAACGGCGGCGTTTACATTTCGGACGCTTTCAAACTCCCCAAGGGCTTAATGACAAAGGAAGAATACACCCGTGCCGTTGAGGCAATGCTCGCCATGAACGAACAGCTTTCCGACCCCGCGCTCGACTCGGCGATCCACAAGATCACGGCGCAGATGAAGTCGGAGAAGTTCGATATGACCTTTTCGGGCAACATTTTGGTCGACAGCGGAAATTGGGGAGACGAGAGCCGCTTTTCCGACAAACTTTCCCTCATGGAACGCGCGATCGAGGAACGGGAGGCGCTCGAAATTGACTACTATTCCCGCGAGGGCGTGCATTCCCAAAGGAAGATCTTCCCCCATCTCCTCGTCTATAAGCAGAAAATTTGGTATGTCTATGCCTTCTGCACGGTGCGCGGCGCATTCCGCCTGTTCAAACTCGGAAGAATGCGCATGATCATGAAGACGGGCGAGACGTTCGGGCGCATTCCCTTCAAACGGGAGGACGTGCCCCTCAAATTCTGGTACGACGACGCGAGCGCGATTGAGGCGCGGTTCGAAATCCTTCCCGAGGCGTTGCCCTTTGCGGAGGAGTGGCTCGGCATCGAAAACGTCGTAAAGCAGGGCGAGAAATACGTCGCCGAAGTTCTTTTGCCCGAGGACGAATCTCTCGTCGGCACCATTCTCTCCGTGGGAGCGGGCTTTAAGGTGCTCTCCCCCGCTTCTCTTGCCGAGCGGGTGGAGCGGGAAGCAAAGCGCATCGCCGCGGGCTATATCTCGGAGTAATTGCAAAAAAACGCCCGCTCTGCATATACTGTCAGACGGGTGCTTTATGAAATACATCATCTTTTGCGGCGGCGGGAGCGCGGGGCACGTCGTGCCCAATCTCGCCGTAATGAACGAACTCAAATATGTCTGCCGCCTTGCCTATATGGGGACGAACGGCATCGAACGCTCTCTCGTCACCGAAGCGGGCTACCCTTTTTTCGAAGTGGACTGCCCCAAGCTCGTGCGCTCGTTCACCCTCGAAAATCTCAAAATCCCCGTCCGTCTGCATGGCGCGGTGAAGTCGGCATACGGTATTTTGGAAGCGGAAAAGCCCGACCTCGTCTTTTCCAAGGGCGGATTTGCGAGCTATCCCGCCGTGGCGGCGGCGCACAAGCTCGGCATTCCCGCGATCACCCACGAAAGCGACCTCACGCCCGGGCTTACGACCAAGCTCATCGCGAAAAAGTGCAAGTATGTGCTCACGTCCTTCCCCGAAACGGCAAGCCTGTTCAAAAACGGCGTACACATCGGCTCGCCCATGCGCAAGGAGCTCTTCCGCTCCGAACGGCTGCGGGCGCGCAAAAAATATTCCCTTTCGGACGACAAGCCCGTCCTTCTCGTCCTCGGCGGCGGGAGCGGGAGCAAAGCCATCAACGACGCCGTAACGTCCCACCTCGGCAAGCTCCTCGAAACGTGGCAGATCTTGCACCTCACGGGGAAAAACGGGAAAAATATATTGCGGAGCGGGTATGTGCGCAGAGAGTTCGAGAGCGACATGGGCAGCGCCTATGCCGCCTGCGATTTTGTACTCTGCCGCGCGGGGAGCAACACCGTCTTCGAGACTCTTGCCCTGAAAAAGCCCGCCCTTCTCGTCCCGCTCGAACGGAGTTCGCGCGGCGACCAACTGCAAAACGCCCTCTATTTCAACCAAAGGGGGCTCTGCCGCATTCTCCGCGAGAGCGAGCTCGCCTCTCTCCCCTCTGCGCTCGAAACGCTCCGCCGCGACGAGACGTTGCGCTTTTCCCTCTCGGCATGCGACGTAGAGAACGGCACGCCCGCGATCGTCGAGCTCATCCGCTCGCTTTGACGCGTTCGGGAGCGAGCTCATAGCCGTTTCCGAAGATGTCCGATTGCAGATAAACCTCGGGGACCTTCCCGAGAAGCACGCTCTCGCAGATGAGCACCTCGGTCAAAGAGGCGAAATTGCGCGTTCCCGACGGCATGATGATGGAAATATCGGCGACGACTTCGAGATAGATGGAGTGCTTGGTCTGGTTGACGCCCGCCTCTTCGAAGGTCGAGGCAAATCGACATTCGACGTTGGAGATGGGAATGATCTTCATGCGGATTTTGGGTCCGAAGCCCGCCCACGCCTCGATGCCGAAAAAGGCGCCGAGCGGGACGTCCACCCCGTCCTCGCTCATTTTTTTGAGATTTTCTTGGGACATATACGCCGTATCGCGCGCGATGCGGTTGATTTGGAAAGGATTGGAAGAGATCGCCGTGATGTTCCCCTCTTCGTCGTGGCTGACGGTGACGAGCTCCTCATAGCGCACGCGGTCGGAGAGGGTATAATACACGGCGTCGTTGACGGCAACGGTCGTGATCGAGCGCATCGAAGCCTCGGCAACGGAGATGAGCACCTTCGTGATGTTGACGTGCAGAGCGATGACGAGCGCGACGGGAAGGAGCACGACAAGCAACCAAAGAATGCGCCGCCGCACCTTGTTTTTGGGTCGGCGATATTTCATGCACTATATGTATGCCTTGTCCTTCCCCGATATGAAGCGTCCGCCGCGAAGAAAAGGGCAAAAAAAATCACCCGCTTGTACGGGTGATCTTTGTTTTTTACACAACGTAATGGGTGGGCTTGAAGATGAGGATCCAGAAGTCGATGATCCAGCCGATCGTGAACAAGCCGCCGGTAAAGAGATAAAGAACTCCCATACCGATCTTGCCTTCGTAGAACTTGTGCCCGCCGAAAACACCGAGGAACCACCAGAAGAGAAGTGCGATCCACTTGTTCTTCACGCGTCCGCCGACGCCACCGTTTACGTTCGTGTTCACGTTCGCATTCGTGTTCGTGTTTTCGACGTTCACGATGACCGTGGGGGCTTGTGCCGATTGAGCCTGCGCGGGAGCTTGTGCGGGAGCTTGTGCCTGTGCGGGTTCAGCGGGTTCGGCGCCTTCTACGGGTTTCCCGCAGGAAGGGCAGACCTTTGCGTCCTCGGGCAATTCCTTGCCGCATCCGGAACAGAATTTTGCCATTTGTGTTATTGACCTCCAAAATAATTTTTTTTATCTCTCAACTTTCGCCGACGGGTCATTCCCAAAAGCGAAATGTTTCGACAACTTTATCGCGATACTTCACGAAATAGATGATGACGAGGTTGACGATCGAAACGAGGGTCACGCCGAACGCCGTCCAGATGAGCACCGTATACACTTTGAGTCCCGACGTATAAGGGATCGGAACGTAAGAGAAAATCAGCTGGATGAGCACGCAAGGAAGCAACAGGACGAGCGACAACAGCACGGAGCGGACGGGCACGTCTTTGCTTGCGAGGAAGCACAGGATTGCGCAGCTTGCGAGCAAGGTCGAGCACGGAATGAAGAACGAAAGGAACTCCGTTGCAAACTGCCGCTCGGCGGCGGAAAAGGCAAGCGCGATGAGTTCGAAGAGAATGGTCGCGAGATTGAGTACGAGGATCATGTTGCGAAATCTCGTCAAAAAACGCCGCCAAGTCTTCGAAGCGCACGAGAACGCGAAGAAATAGGTCGCAAGAAGCCCCAATACAGCATAGGGAGACCAGAAAATCCCCCCGATCGAGGCGTTCACGACGATGAGCACGATCGAGACGTTGCAGAGGATGAGGAAGAGAATATCCCATACAGTGAGGTGGATCTTCGTCTTTTCCTTGATCTCTTTCGCCTTTTCTTTGACTTCTTCCTTGACCTCTTCGGTCGGCGTGGTGCGTTGGCTCTCCTGCCTCGGCTGGCTACCGTAATCCCGCCTCGGAGCTTCTGCGCCCGCGTTATAGCCGCAACCGGGGCAAACGCTCAGCCCCGCGATCGGCAACCCGCAATTAGGACATTTCCTGATTGACATACTCTTTCACCTCTGCCTTGTCTTTCTTTTTGTTTTTCCCGTTTTCGGTGAGCTCTCTCAGCTTGATGTGCCCGTTCGAAACATAGGGATAGAAGAATTCGTTCAGACGTTGGACCCACGTTTCGAAGGTCGCGGCGCTCGAACGGCGCAGACGCAATTCGAGCTGTTTTTGTTCTTCTGCGGCGGCGCACAGCTCTTCGAGAGAGTTCTTGCCGCCCGCAAACAGCTTCCCGCAGATCTCCTTCCCGTAGCGGTAACCCGTATCGATCCGCGCCTTTAAGGTGTCGGAATAAAAATCGAAGGAGTGTTTGCGGTAAATCCCGTCCGAGATCGAAATGTCGAAATCAATGACGGGGATATTGTGGATGAGGACGGACAG
>CANRCY010000096.1 GCA_947629225.1 uncultured Clostridia bacterium
ACGATTTTCATCGCCGCGTCCAAATCGAAGTAGCTCCACGGCGCCTCGGCGGCGGGCGGTTCGGCGAGAAAGCGCATCCGCTCCTTGGTGACGGGATGGGTGAACGCAATGGAATACGCCCAGAGCGCAAGTTTCCCCTTCTGCGCGTATTCGCCGCCATAGCGCATATCGCCGTACACGGGGTGGGCGACGCCCGCCATCTGCACGCGGATCTGGTGGCTTCTGCCCGTGTGCAGTTTGATGTCGGCAAGCGCGTACCCGCCCTTTGCCTCCAACACGCGGTATTCGAGGGAGGCGAGTTTTGCCCCCTCCGTGCCCTGCGGGCAGAGGTACACCATGTTGTTGACGGCGTTCTTTTTGAGATAGCCCGTGAGCGTGCCGCTCTCTTCCTGCGGGGCGCCGACGAGCACGGCAAGGTACTTCTTTTCGAAGTCCCCCGTCTTCATCTGCGCGGAGAGCCTGCTTGCCGCCTTGCTCGTCTTCGCAAATACCATTACCCCGCCCGTGGGGCGGTCCAAACGGTGCACGAACCCGACATACGCGTTCCCGGGTTTTTTGTACGTCTCTTTGAGGTAGTCTTTTACGCGGTCGAGCATATTGTCGTCCCCGCTCTCGTCGGGGCAGGACGCAACGTTCTGCGGCTTTAAGACGACGATGATATGGTTGTCTTCATAGAGAATGGTGAGCCCGCGCTCCGCCGCCTCTGCCTTTTCTTCCCGCACGGGAGCTCCGTTTTCTTCACACATAATACATCCCTCCCGCGCCGCAGGGAAGAGCGATCCCCTCTCCTGTGGGCAGTCCTACCTCGTAGGCTTCATAGTTTCCTTTCCCCCCCCCGAGCGCGAGGGTGAGGATATTTTCGAGCACCGTGGGTTGAAGCCCCGTGGTGTAGCGGTTGATCAGGAAAAAGAGCGGCTCGTCGGACAAGAGCTCCGAGCAGAGCTTGACGAAGGGGAAGAGCTCCTCCTCGATCTTCCACATTTCTCCCCCCGGTCCCCTGCCGTAAGAGGGAGGGTCCATGACGATCCCGTCGTAACGGTTGCCGCGGCGGAGTTCCCTGAGGACGAACTTTTTGCAGTCGTCCACGATGTAGCGGATTCCGCTCTCAATCCCCGAGAGACGCGCGTTTTCGCCCGCGCGCTCCACCATGCCCTTTGCGGCGTCCACATGGACGACTTCTGCGCCCGCC
The DNA here is from genome assembly GCA_947629225.1 of uncultured Clostridia bacterium. Classification (GTDB taxonomy): domain Bacteria; phylum Bacillota; class Clostridia; order Christensenellales; family Borkfalkiaceae; genus Gallimonas. The sequence continues at coordinate 1,190 of CANRCY010000096.1, forward strand.
TTGCACATGGCGACCGTCGCGCCGCCCGTGTAGGCGAAGAGGTTGAGGATTTTCGGTCTTTTCCCCCTCTGCACCGCCGCGCGGATGAGAGAGCCTGTCCGCTCCCAATTTACCGCCTGTTCGGGGAAGAGCCCCGTGTGCTTGAACCCCATGGGCTTGACTTTGAAGGCGAGATCGCCGTAGCGCACCGTCCAGCTCTCGGGCATGGGTCTGAGAAATTCCCATGCGCCCCCGCCGCGGTCGCTCCTGCGGTAGACGGCGTTGAGCCCGGGATAGGCGAAGAGATCGCGTTGCGCCGACCAGATGACCTGCGGATCGGGACGGAGCAAGAGCACGTCTTTCCAACGCTCGAGCTTATAACCGTCGCCCGTACAGAGCACGGCGAAGTCCTTCCAATGTTCCGCAAGTTTTATCATAACATATATTATAGTAAAAGAGGAAATAAATGTAAAGTGATTTTAAGCGGTTTCGTAAAGTGAGATTTACGGGGAACGGAATTCGTTGCCCATGGCGCCCCTGTGGAGGGTTTTTGAAACCCTTTCGGCTCACTGCGTGAGCCACCCGCCCCCATCAATGGGGGCAGGTCATGGGTTCAACTTTCCCTTTCGGGGTCGGCAAGAGCCCCCACCTGTCTCACTGCGTGAGCCACCCGCCCCCATCAATGGGGGCAGGTCATTTCACTCCAAAAAATCGTTGCGGTCGAGCCCGTTGCGGAGCTTTTCGAGCGCTTTTTTTTCGAGCCGCGAGACGTAGGAACGGGAGATCTTCATTTTCGCCGCGACCTCCCGCTGTGCCATCGGCACGCCGCCTTCGAGCGCATAGCGCATGCAGACGATCTCCGCCTCCCGCTCGGTGAGAAGTTCCTTGACCTTGGAAAGAAATTTTTGCTGCATGAGGGAGCGCTCTACCCCGCCGAACACCTTGTCTTCCTTTTCGAAGAGAAGGTCCATGAGGGTAAGTTCGTTGCCGTCCTTATCCGTTCCGACGGGGTCGGAGAGGGAGAGGTCGTTTTTGTGCTTTTTCCCCGCGCGGATGAGCATTAAAATTTCGTTTTCGATGCACCGCGCCGTGTACGTTGCAAGCCGCGTGCCGTGCCCCGATTCGTAGGTATTGATCGCCTTGATGAGCCCGATGGAACCCACCGAGATCATGTCGTCCGTCTCCGCCGCGCCGTTGTACTTCTTGACGATGTGCGCCACGAGCCGCATGTTGTGGCGGATGAGCTTTTCCTTTGCCTCCCGATCTCCCTTGCGGGCGAGTTCGAGGCACTTTTGCTCCTCTTCGGGAGAGAGCGGCTTTGGGTACGAACTCCCGTCCGACACCGTGCCCGTGAAGAAGAACAGCTTGCATAACATGGCTAAGAGCATGGAAAACATTCTATCACCTCTTGCCATTATATGCGGAAGGGAATTTGTCCCATGAACAAACGCCGCGCTTACGCAGGGAGATCGTTCAAACAGAGAAGACGGGAAGGACCGCGCCGTTGATGAAGGCGATCGTTTTTTCCGAGAGCAGAGCCGAAAGCAACGCCTTTGTCTTTTCGCTGTCTTCGTTGCCCTCCTTCACCGCAACGACGTTGGCATAAAGTTGCGCGGCGTCGCTGTCCGCCCTTTCAAGCGCAAGCGCGTCCTCTATCCGCAACCCCGAGGCAAGCGCATAGTTGCCGTTCACGACCGCGAGCGCGCCGTCGGCGGCGTTTCTGAGCTGTGCGGGGACCTGCTCGGCTGCCACAAGGACGACCTCGTTCCCGTTCTTTTCCGCAATGTCCTTATCGGTGAGCGCGTCTGAGGCGCCGACGCCCGCTCTGAGGGTGAGATAGCCTTCTTCCTGCAACAGCAGAAGCGCGCGGGTGCAGTTGGTCCCGTCGCTCGGGACATAGATGGTCCTGCCCGTTTTTGCGGAGGCAAAGTCCTCTGCCGTCACGTTCTTGCCGTACACGCCGAAGGGCTCGTAATGCACCTTCGCGACGGCGGCGAGACGGGTACCGCGCTCCTTGTTGAAGTTTTCGAGATAGGGAGTGTGCTGGAAATAATTTGCGTCCAGCTCGCCGCTCTCGAGGGCAATGTTGGGCAAGACGTAGTCGCCGTAAGTGACGATCTTAAGCTGCCAGCCCGCTTCCTTGAGGGTATCTTTCACGGCGGAGAGGATCTCCGCATGCGGCGTGGAGCTTGCGCCCACAATGATGGTCTTTTCCGTTCCGCCGCACCCCGCAAGGGAGCAGCCGTAAAAAACTTTTTCATACATATATCTCCTTAAAATTTTTTTGATTTCCGTCAAGGCGTTATTTCCGCCCGCATTTCTTGGCGCGCCCCGCCTTTGCGCGTAAGCGCTTGTCGGTGCGGGCGGCGAGGAACATTCCTCCCTCCTGAATGACCTGCACGATGATCACCGTAAAGAATACGCACATCCAGATCACGTCGTCTTTGAAGTTGTTATATCCGTAAAAGATGGCGATCTGCCCCAAGCCGCCGCCGTTGATGGTGGAAGCCATCGCCGAATAGCCGAGTACGGTCACCATGCCGATCACCGCCCCCACGAGAAGGGAGGGCTTTGCCTCGGGCAGGTACACCTTCCAAACGATCTGGAAGGGATTCGCCCCCATCGACTTTGCCGCCTCCACGACCCCTGCGTCCACTTCTTTCAAAGAAGATTCCACCATGCGCGCGACATAGGGCGCGGCGGCGATCACGAGCATGACCACCATCGCGGCGGGACCGTAACTTTTTCCCACGATCGCCTTTGCCACAGGCAAAAACGCCACCATGAGAATGAGAAAAGGAATGCTGCGGAAAATGTTGACGATCGCTCCGAGCAGTTTGTTCAACCACGGCACGGGGGCGAGTCCGCCCCGTCCCGTCGTGCAAAGCAGCACGCCGAGCGGCAAGCCGATCGCATAGGCGAGCGCGGTGGAGAGTACGGTGAGATAGACCGTCTGCCATATCCCCAGCCACATCGTATTGTCCCTGAAAAGGGAAATCAGAACGTCGCTCATTTCAAAGTTCCTCCTTAAAGATCACATCGTGCGCGGCGAGATACTCCCTCGCCGCGGCGTTTTGCTTCTGATCGCCCGTGAGCTCGATCACCATATGCCCGAACGTCTTCCCGTCGATACGGCGGGTGTCCGCAAAGAGAATGTTCGCAGGGATCCCGCATTCGATCGCCAACCCCGAGATCACGGGTTCTCCGCTCCCGCCGCCGCGGAAAACAAGGCGGAGCTTGCTTCCCCCGCTCCCCGCGAGCGAACGGATGAGGTTGGGAATGATGAGCTGTTTGGCGATCTCCGACTGCGGGAAAGAGAAGACATCCTCTACTCTGCCCGCCTCGGCGATACGGCTCCGATCGAGCACCGCGACGTGGGTGCAGATACGCTCCACCACTTTCATCTCGTGCGTGATGACGACGATCGCCACCCCAAGCTCGCGGTTGATCTTTTTGAGGAGCTGTAAAATGCTCTCGGTGGTGGTCGGGTCGAGCGCGCTCGTCGCTTCGTCGCACAAAAGATATTTGGGGCGGGTGGCAAGGGCTCTGGCAATGGCGACCCGCTGTTTCTGCCCGCCCGATAGTTGCGAGGGATAGGCTTCCGCCTTTTCCGAAAGTCCCACGAGGGAGAGCAGCTCTTCCGCCCTCTGTTTTGCCTCCCCGCGCGGAGTCTTGTTCAGTTCGAGGGGAAAGCGGACGTTCGCCGCCGCCGTACGCTGTTCGAGCAGATTAAAATTCTGAAAGATCATGCCGATGGAGCGGCGGAGTTCGCTCAGCCGTTTCTTTTTTGCGGCGGTCATGTCCTCGCCGTCGAGGAGGACCTGCCCGCGCGTGGGTTTTTCGAGCAGATCGATACAGCGCACCAAAGTGCTCTTGCCCGCGCCCGACAGCCCGATGACGCCATAGATACTGCCGTCCGGGATCGAAAGGTCGACGTCCTCGAGGGCGACCGTTTCTCCCGTTTTGGAAGGATAAATTTTCGTCAGGTTTTTGAGTTCTATCATAAAGTCTCCTTTTAAGACCGATGCATTCCCGAAAACGCGGCGGGAGTTCCCCCATCGCCTCCCCGAGGGCATAAAAAAACCGCCCGGGGAAGAAGTCCCGAGCGGAAAATGCTTTGGTTCCGACGATTTTTTACAACGCCGAAACCCCGCGCATCTCTGCTCGGGACATCGGCATGTACATGGAATTGTAGTTCGGATGTTTCATTGAGTTTACTTTATCATATCCGAAATTTGGTTGTCAAGCAAATTTTCGGATAAATATTTTGAATTTTCGCTCTGAAAAGCACGGAAGGTCCCCATAGCTCAGCCGCTGACCGAATCGAGATAGTCGTCGAAGGAAATGGACTTATCGTAGACCTTTGTGCCGTCGAGCACGATGATGCGGTTGCAGACCGTGTTCATGAGCTCTTGGTCGTGCGAAGTCATGAGAAGGCAGCCCTTGAACGCCGTGAGCCCGTTGTTGAGCGAGGTAATGCTCTCTAAGTCGAGGTGGTTGGTGGGTTCGTCCAAAATGAGGA
>CANRCY010000097.1 GCA_947629225.1 uncultured Clostridia bacterium
CGACCATGCCTTTGAACGAGACGATCTTCCCCGCGTATTTTTGCATGTCTTCGGTGAGGTCGCGGTAGAAGAAGGCGTAATCGCGGTCCTCGATCTCGATGATCTTGGCGTTGACGTCGTAGGGAAGCGGGTCGACGATCTCGTCGTAAACTGCCCTACCGCCCGTGTATTCGTACACGATCCCCGGTCGCCGTGTGGCGGCGCGGACGATCTTGTGGAACTCTTCCTGCGAGAACTCGTCCGAAAAGCGGTTGAAAACCACCATGTCGGCATACTGCATCTTGTCGAAGACGAGCTGGCGCATGTTCTTATTATAGGTGAGGAAGGTGTTCGAATCGAAGAAGGTCATCACCTGCGCGATCAGCCAGCCGTCGGGCATTGCCTCGAAAAATTTATCGAGGGTGAGCATGCCGTTCCACTCCACGACGACCCGCTCCGCGCGGTGTTTTTGCGCCAACTCGGCAAGCGAGGCAAGCCCGCTCTCCTCCACCCGCTCCACCGCAAACTCTTTTACGGCAAAGCGGGAGGGATCGTATTCCTCTTCCCCCTCTTCGCAGACAAGGAGAAGCGTCCGCTCGCCCGAATCGAAGCGCGGATCTTCAAAGGTCTCCTGTATGAATTTGGTCTTCCCCGCTTCCAAGAACCCGAGGAAGAGATAGACGGGAACTTCCTTCGGCATCTTACTTCAAAAACAGCTCCCTGAGCTTTTCTTCGTCCGGCTTGCAACCGATCACGCACAGCCTGCCCGTAACGGCAGGCGCGCCGCCGCGGATATCCGCCTCGCCGGGGACATAGTCGAAGTAGAGCCAGCCGCCCTCGCCGTCGACGATCCCCTTTGCACGCAGGATCTGACCATATTCGCCGCTGTCGAGCGCCGCAAGCGCAGACGCAAGCTCTTCCCGCGTGAATTTCTTCGCCGTCTCCACCCCCCAACTCGCAAACACTTCGTCCGCATGGTGGTGGTGATGGTGATGATGGCATTCGTCATCGTCGTCATCGTCGTCATCGTCGTCATGGTGATGATGGTGGCATTCGTGCTCGTCGTCATCGTCATCGTCGTCGTGATGATGGTGGTGATGGCATTCGTCCTCGTCATCGTCGTCGTGGTGGTGATGGTGATGATGGCATTCGTCATCGTCGTCATCGTCGTCATCGTCGTCGTCATGCTCTTCCGCTTCGGCGGCGAGTTTTTCGAGCTCGGCTTTTAAGGTATCTTTGCGCTCCATGACTTTGAGAATGTCTGCACCCGCGAGCGCGTCCCAATCGGTGGTGACGATGGTCGCCTGCGTGTGCTCCTTCAAGAGGGTGAGCGCCTCTTCCGTCTTCTTCGGGTCGGAGGTGTGCGAGAGCAAAATGCAGCTTGCATTCTCCACCTGATCGAGGAAGAATTCTCCGAAATTTTTGAGATAAAGTTTGCACTTCTTCGCGTCGACGACGGTGCAGAAGGCGTTGAGGCAAGCGCCCTCCACGTCCGCACGGCGGACGGCGCGGATGACGTCGGAAAGTTTGCCGACGCCCGAGGGCTCGATGACGATGCGGTCGGGCAAGAACCTTGCGGTGACCTCTTTCAGCGCCTTGGCAAAGTCCCCCACGAGCGAACAGCAGATACAGCCCGAATTCATTTCGGTGATCTCGACGCCCGCTTCCTTCAAAAATCCGCCGTCTACGCCGATCTCGCCGAACTCATTCTCGATGAGGACGACCTTTTCGCCCGCATAAGCCTCTTTGAGCAATTTTTTGATGAGCGTCGTTTTCCCCGCGCCCAAAAAGCCCGAAAATATATCGATTTTGATCATAAAAACTCCTTGTGTAGAGATGTCTCCGCTTCGGTCGACATGACATTTTGGAACAGTTTTTTTTGTATTTTCCCGATTCCTGCGCGAAGCAGCGTCCCGCTGCGGCAGTGCACTCAATTTGCCGCATACTTACGGCTCAGTGTCCGATGAAACGAACGAGAGGACAAACGCAAAGCAGGTTTCCAGAGATTTCTCGGCAAGCTCGAAATGACATTTGGGAGGTTTCCTCATGACATTTGGGAGGTTTCCTCATGACATTTGGGAGGTCTCCTCGCACAATTCTTTTCGAGCAACGTGAGTAAAGAATTGTGCGAAACTAAACTCAAAATGCCCAGTTGCCGTTTTTGAAGAGCGGGACGCGCTCCCCGTTTTTGGTGACGCCGATGACTTCGAGATCGTCGCTCCCGATCATAAAGTCGACGTGGATCATGCTGTCGTTGATGCCTTTGGCGTGGATTTCCTCGTTCGTCATGTCCTCGAAGCCCTTCACGCACTCGTTAAAGCCCCGCCCGAGCGCCAAATGGCAGCTCGCGTTTTCGTCGAACAGCGTATTGTAGAAGAGGATCCCCGTGTTGTTGATGGGAGAATCGTAGGCGATGAGCGCGCACTCGCCGAGCATCTTCGCCCCCTCGTCCATCGAGATCATCTTTTCGAGAAGATGTTGGTTCTTCTTTGCCTTGACTTCGGTGACCTTGCCGCCTTCGAAGCGGACAGAGAAGTCCTCGATGAGCTCGCCCTGATAGGAGAGCGGCTTGGTGGAATAGACGATCCCCTCGGCTTCCCCCGCCTTGGGAGAGATGAAGATCTCTTCGGAGGGAATGTTGGGATTGAAATAGGCGCCCCCGATCGTCTCTTCGCCGCCGCCCTTAAAGGAGCTCTCGGGAATGAGCCCCACTTTGAGGTCGGTGCCGTTCTTCGACTTGTATTCGAGGGAAACGAGTTTGAGCCTGTTGAGATAGTCGCAACGCTGGGCGAGCTCGTCGTTATGGCGCGCCCAATCGCGCACGGGATCGTTCCCGTCCGCACGCGAGGCGGAGAGGATCGCGTCCCAAAGTTTTTCGACGGCGGTGTTCACCATGAGATCGGGGAACACTTTCTTCGCCCATGCCTTGGACGGGACTGCCGCGATGCACCATTGGTACTTGTTCTCCATGGCGTCGCGGTAGGGCTTTATGACCTTCGTGCGGGACATGCGCACCGACGTGAATTTCTCCTGATCCACCCCCGCGAGCCCGTCGGGGTCTTCCGATTCGATATAGAGCATGGCGGGGAGCTCCTTCTTGCGGAGTTCGAGCTTTTCGAGCTCCCACTTTTCGATCTTTTCGAGGGCTTCCTCCCGCATGTATATGTAGTGAAGTTTCGTGAGCGGCTGGTGCGACCACTCCACGGTGACTTTGCCCGCGCCCGCGCGGTAGAGCTCTTCCACGACCATTTCGACGAATTCGGGCTGGTCGAGTTCTGCCGTCACCATGACCCACTGCCCTTTTTTGACGTTTATGCCCGTCTTGGCGAGCAACTTCGCATATCTTCTCAACTGAAGTTTATTCATAAGGTTCCTCCGTTTTTTCTTTCCTTATTATAACCATATTCTTCCGTTTCGTCAAACAAAAACGCGGGCGTGCCGCGTTTTTCGCATATTTTATCAATACTATGTCAGACGTAGTACTATGTTCCTGCCCTCTATGGAGCGTTTTACGTCGATCACGCGTTGGTTTGACGACCCGCGGAACTTCAAACGGATGTCTTTGAGCTCCTCTTTGAACCTGCCGTCGACGAGGACGTCCAAAAGAGAGACGAGCTCGCGGGTGCACTCCGTCTGCACCTCTTTTTCGGCGATCCCCCCGCTTTGGTAGGTATAGCCCGTGTAGCACCAGATGTCCTTTGCGGGAAAACGCTCTTTTACCCGCCGTACAAACGGGAGAAGGGCGCGCTGGTTCTCGGGCTCGAACGGGTCGCCGCCGAGAAGCGTCAGCCCCGCGATGTAATCGGGCGAGAGATGTTCGAAAAGATAGGCTTGCGTCTCCTCCGTGAAGGGCTTGCCGTAGGAAAAGTCCCACGCGACCGCATTGAAACAGCCCTTGCAATGCCGCCTGCAACCCGAAACGAAGAGGGATACGCGTACTCCCTCTCCGTTGGCAATGTCATAAGGTTTGATCTCGGCATAGTTCATGATAATAATGAGCCCCCTTCCCTACCCTCCCCCCGCTTTGCGGGGGGAGGCGAGAAATGAGGAAGGTTTCCTCACGGCGTTTCTTTTCGACCGACACCCCTTCCGTCTCCTTGGGAAGGAGAAAAGAAACGCGTGAACTGTTACAGGTGAAGAACGCGGTCTTTGATCTCCTGCGTGCGGCCCTGGTTCCAATATTGGGTGCCGATGTATCCGCAGGTGCGGCGGGCAACGTTCATCTTGCTCTGGTCGCGGTTGTGGCAGTGCGGGCATTCCCAATAGAGCTTTCCGTCCTCTTCCACGATCTGGATCTCCCCGTCGTAGCCGCAGACCTGGCAGTAGTCGCTCTTCGTGTTGAGCTCGGCGTACATGATGTTTTCGTAGATATACTGCATGACGGAGAGCACGGCGGGAATATTATCCTGCATGTTGGGGACTTCGACATAGGAGATCGCGCCGCCCGGGGAGAGCTGCTGGAACTCGCTCTCGAATTTGAGCTTCGTGAAGGCGTCGATCTTCTCGGTGACGTGGACATGGTAGCTGTTCGTGATGTAATTCTTGTCGGTGACCCCTTCGATGATCCCGAAACGCTTTTGGAGCGCCTTTGCAAACTTATAGGTCGTGCTTTCGAGCGGGGTGCCGTAGAGCGAAAAGTCGATATTGTGCTGTTTCTTCCATTCCTTGCACTTGTCGTTCATGTGCTGCATGACGGAGAGCGCGAAGGGCTTCGCCTCGGCGTCCGTGTGCGACTTGCCCGTCATGTATTTGACGCATTCGTACAGCCCCGCATAGCCGAGCGAGATCGTCGAATAGCCGCCGTAGAGGAGTTTATCGATCTTCTCCCCCCGTTTGAGGCGGGCGAGCGCGCCGTACTGCCACAAAATGGGCGCGGCGTCGGACAAAGTCCCTTTCAAACGGTTGTGCCGCTCCATGAGCGCGCGGTGGCAAAGTTCGAGACGTTCGTCGAAGATCTCCCAGAACTTCTCCATGTCGCCGCCCGAGGAGAGCGCAACGTCGGGCAAGTTGATCGTGACGACGCCCTGGTTGAATCTGCCGTAGTATTTGGGCTTGCCCTCTTCGTCGACATAGGGCGTGAGGAAGGAGCGGCAACCCATGCAGGTGTAGCAGTGCCCCTCGCCGTTCTTATCGACCTTGTATTCGAGCATCTTCTTTTCGGAGATATAGTCGGGCACCATGCGCTTTGCGGTGCAGCGCGCCGCGAGCTCGGTGAGATACCAATAGCGGCTCCCCTCGCGCACGTTGTCCTCTTCGAGCACATAGATGAGTTTGGGGAACGCGGGAGTGACCCAGACCCCTGCCTCGTTCTTGACCCCCTGGATCCGTTGGTTGAGCGTCTCCTCGATGATCATGGCGAGGTCGGCGCGTTCGCGCTCGCTGCGCGCTTCGCCGAGATACATGAACACGGTGACAAAGGGAGCCTGTCCGTTGGTGGTGAGCAGGGTGACGACCTGGTATTGGATGGTCTGGATCCCCTTCTTGATCTCGTCGCGCAAGCGCTTTTCGGCAATGCGGTTGACGGTCTCCTCCATCACGCCGACGGCGGCAAGCTCTTCGCGCACTTCGGCGCGGATTTTTTGGCGGCTGACGTCTACAAAGGGAGCGAGATGGGTGAGCGAGATGGACTGCCCGCCGTATTGGTTGGAGGCGACCTGCGCGATGATCTGCGTCGCGATGTTG
>CANRCY010000098.1 GCA_947629225.1 uncultured Clostridia bacterium
AGTCTTGCGGGGAAGGAGTATTACTTCCCCACCGACGAAGGCATCGAGAGCCGCATCAAAACCCGCCTTGCCGAGATCAAGGAATGGAAGAAAAATCACTGAAAAAAAACGAGCGCCGCGCCCTCCCCTGCTTTTCGGGGAGGGCGCGGCGCGTTTTGCGGAAACGGAGCCGCTCAGTTTTCGAAATAAATTGCCTCGACGAGGGTTTGGGCGAGCGTTTCGACGGGTTCGGCGCAGTCCTCTTCAAGCCACGCCATGGAGACGTTGAAGAGCATGCCCGCATACAAATAGGGTTGATATTTCCCCGAAGACGGTTCGTCGCTCTTGAATTTTTCGATAAAACACCCGTTCAGATAGTCGAGGTAGAGATATTCGAGGCGCGCCTTGCGGAGGAGCTTGAAGGGCTCTTTCTGCTGTTTGAAGAGGGAAAGAACGCGCGTGACGATCTCGACATAGTCGGCTTTGCAGCGCGGATAGAGGCGCATTTCGTACAAAAATCCCTTGGTATTGTGCTCGAAATAGTACAAAATGACGTCCTCTTTCCGCTTAAAATAGCGGTAGAAGGTCGCCCGCCCTACCCCCGCTTTGGCGGCGATGTCTGTGACGCCGATCTTTTCGTATTCGTACTCGTGCATCAATTTGAAGAGCGCAGTGACGATGTAAAAGCGGGTGTACTCCTCGGGAGCGTAATCCATGATACAAAACTCTCCTTTCCGTCTCGTTTCCGCGGACAATCCCGCCCATTGTGTTTCAAGGGGCTTTCCGCGCCTTGCCTTTTGCGGCGGTTTGTTTTATGATACACTTGTTTCACGGAAAAGTCAACCGAATGCGCGCAAGGCTTCTTTTCCCGAACAAATAAAAATTACGAGGTGTTGATATGCAGGAAAAAGACTTTGTATCCTATGAGTACAAGACAAGGACGGTAAAGACAAAGGACCAGACGAGAGCCGCAGACCTTTACGAATCGTTCGGCTGGGAAGTGACCGCCGTCTCCCCCGCGGCGATCGACGGCGTGACGCTCTCCCTCAAACGGGACAGGAAGATCAGGCACAAACAGGAGCTCAACAAGTGCGAACGGCAGGCGGAAGAGCTCTTCGAGACGATCGGAAACCAAGAGAGCGCCAAGACGCGCGGGGCAAGCGTATTTGCCTATCTTTTCGGCATTGTCGCGGCATTGATCTTCGGGGGCGGAATGTGCCTTGTGATGCTCATCGAAGGGAGTATCCCCGCGCTTGCGGGCGGCATTGCGCTCGGCGTTGTGGGGCTTGCGCTCTGCGGGGTGAACGTGCTCCTCTACAAAAAGATCGCGGATAAGAAGACAAAACAGCTCCTGCCCGCCATCGACGAAAACGAGGAAAAACTCGCGAACTTGCTCGAAAAGGGAAACGACCTGTTGCACGCGGACGTTATTTGAAAGGCATGAAACAAGGAGAGCAAAACGGGACCGAAAAGAGCCGCAAAGAGCGTCTTGCCGCCCTATGGAAGGACAGGACGGCGCGCGCCTTCCTTTTTTCGGTCCTATCTCTTTCCGCGACCCTTTTGTTCGCGGGGTACAACGTGTTTTTATGGCTCGCTTACGGCGCGGCGTGGAACATCGGCATTGCCGTTTACTACGCTCTGCTCGCCGCCGCGCGGGCGGACGTTCTCTTTGCCGAAGAAAAAGCCCGCAGGCTCTGCGACGAAGAGCGGGAACGCATGCGCAATAAGCGTTTCTTGGCGCACGCGATCTTTTTGTTTGCGATCGACCTCGCCTTGATCGCCCCCATCTCCTTTATGGTCATGCAAAAGCAGACGGTTCGTTATTCGCAAATCCCCGCCATCGCAACGGCGGCTTATACGACCTATAAAATTGCGGTCGCGACGAAAAATTTTTTGAAAAACAAAAAAGAGAAAAATTTAAGTTTGAAAATTCTCAAAACTTTGAACTTTGTGGATGCGCTCGTCTCCGTGCTCTCCCTGCAATACGTCTTGGTGATGACGTTCGGCGAAGGCGTTACCGACAAAATGCTGATTCTCTGCGCAACGACTTCCTTTGCGGTATGGGTGTTGCTCCTTGTTGTCTCCGCGTTTTCGCTTTGGAGGGCGGTCGCGGAGAGGCGGAAACGTTTGTCATAAAAGCTCCAAGCGGATGCCGACCACGCCGAACTTCCGTTGCTCTGCGGGGGAATAGTACGCCTCCATGTCCTTCGGGGAAGCCGCGGGAAGGGTCTCCTCCGTGTAGCCGCATTCGAGGAGCGGAAGGGCGCGGTAGAGCGCCGCAAAGTCGGGAAAGATCTCCTTCCCCAACACTTTCGCCAGAAGCGTTTGCCCCGTGGCGTTGTTTGTAAACAAAATTTCGTCGCCGATCCCGATCTTCCTGCGCTTTTCGTCGTTGAGACGCAACTCGTATTTTTTGCGCCCGCTTGCGATCATTGCAAAGGGCGCGGGGTCGAGCTTCATATCGTGCCGCGTCATTTTGATCTCCCCCTTACCATTCGTATTCTTCGATCGTGCCGTTGGGTTGGGAGTAGGCGAAAAATTCCTCGTCCGTCATCTGTTTGAAATAACTGCGGATCACCCTGCACACGCTCCCGTGGGAGACGATGAGAACGTCCTTGTCTGCGTACTTTTTCCCGACTTCGCCGAGAAAGGCATACACGCGCGCGGCGACCTGCAAATTGGACTCGCCGCTCGGGTAGCTCCGCGCAAACGAATAACGGAACCGCTTTCCTTCGGGAGCCTCGACGCTCGTTCCCTCAAATGTGCCGAAGTTACGCTCTTTGAGACGGTCGTCGTAAAAAACGGGGATATTCCGCTCCCCCACAGCCGCCTTCGCCGTCTCCTTTGCGCGCAGGAGCGGAGAGGAGAAGACGAGAGAGAACGCCAACGCCTTGGTCCGTTCGGCAAGCTCCTTTGCCTCTTCCCTCCCCCGCGGGGAAAGCGGAATATCGCTGTTCCCGCAATAAATTTTCTCTTCGCTGCATACCGTACTGCAATGACGGATGACATAAATCTTCATAGCGTCCTCTTTTGCGGCGCGCCCGCGGGTCTTTGCCCGCGGGCGCGCCGCCTTTCCGTTAAAATTCCTGTTTGTGCACCCTTTCGCCGTCCGAACCGTCCAACAGCCAAACTTTGCCGCCGCCCGAGACCGTCTTGACGGGCTCGCCGTCCGAAAATTCGACCGCCGCGTTGTTTTCGAGCCCCCACGCGCGGAGCCTGTCTTTGAGCACGATCGCATCGAATTCCGCCGCCCGCTCGTTGTAGTGGGGGCAGACCGTCCCTTTCAGCCAGCCGAGCCCGCGGTACATGGCGTACTCGCCTTCGGCGACAGAGTCGGAATACATCTCTTCGAACCAACAGATCGCGCCCGCCGAGAGCCCCGCGATGAGCACGCCCCGCGCGTAAGCCTCTTCGATGAGCGAGATGAGCCCGCTTTTTCTCCAATGTTCGAGCAGAAACACGGTGTTTCCGCCGCCGATGTAGAGGAAGTCGGCTTTTTCGAACTTTCCCCTCATCTTTTCAAAGTCCCACTCCCTGTTTACGGTGAGCGCGACGTCCGTCTTTAACCCGTAAATGCCCGTATAGATTTTATGGAAGGTATTGTAGTAGGGCATGCAGTCGTGGCTCGCCGTGGGAAGGAAGAGCCCGCACGCGCGCCGCTCCCCCGCCGCCTTCTTCGCTTCGGCGGCGATGTATGCGTCGATTTTGAGCGTCTCCTGGGTTTTGAGTTCTCCCCCGCCGATCGCAAGAATGCGCCTATTCATGTTTCCCCTCTTTGCCCGCTTTTTCCGCTTTTTCCTCTTTTTCCTCGGCGTCCTTTCTGAGCGCCTCTTCGTCCGCCGCCGAAATGCCCGCCGTCCTGTCTACGGGGAGGGAGAAAATAACGCCGCCCGCCTCGGTTTTTAAGCCGACTTTTTCGGAAAGGGCGTTCATGATGGCGAGCTTGCTCTCCCGCTTGGCGAGCACGAGCAAAACTTCCTGTTCCCGCGCGAGGGTAATGCCGATGAATTGCTCCGCCTTTTCGTTTTCGACGGCGCGCGCCCGCAAGACGGTGCCGCCCGCCGCGCCCGCCGAACGCGCCGCTTCCAACGCCTCGTCCACCCTGCCCGCCTCTACCGCGGCAACGATGAGATCGTATTTTCTGTTTTGGTCCGTCATGATCTTGCCCTCCGTCGTCTTATTTGCCGCCGCTTTCAGAAGCCCGTTTGCCGTGATCTCCGAAATTCCCGTGAGCGGCACGGTGAATGAAATCCCCTTCCCCACAAGATAGAGCGCCATGTCGCGGCGCAAAGCGTGCATGATCCGATCTTCGTCGCTCTCGGGGATCAGAGAGATGACGACCGACTTGGAGCTTTCGCCGATCCCGAAATAGTCGAGGACCTGCGAACGCGCCGTGCCCGTGCCCGCAAACGTAAAGGAGAGCGAGACGGACGCGTCGTCGAGGATCTCCTTCAATTTCTTTTCGTCCGAGGGATTCGTCACGCTGAAAAGCAGTTTTACGCGGTTGGCGCGCTTGGGAGCCGGCTGTTTTACGCCGATCATCTCCCCCACCTTTCCGCCTGCCGTTTTCAGGGTATGGACGAGCCCTGCGGCGGGATTTTTCGTTTCGTACCGATCGCTCATGCGTCCACCTCGTATTCGAGAATGCGCTCTTCCACCGTGAGGAAGTCGCGCTTGATGCGGCGGGTCTTGCGCCTGTAAACAATGCCCAAGATCTGAATGGAGATGAGCGGGGTGAGCGCCACGAACGCCACGCAACCGAACGCCTGCGTCATGATCGCCGCAGGATCTCCCCCCGTGAGGGTATAACACGCCCCCACCGCAAGCGGCAACACGAAGGAAGAGACCATCGCCCCGCTCGCCACGCCGCCCGAGTCGAAGGCAATGCCCGTGAACATGGGCGGGGAGAAGAAGGTGAGAATGAGCGCAAGCGCATAGCCGGGGGCGAGGATCCACATGATGTCGATCCCCGTGAGAATGCGGAGCATGGCAAGCCCGAGCGAGATACACACGCCAAGGCAGAGCCCCCGCTTCATCGACTTTGCGGAGACCGCGCCCGCGGAGGTCCGCTCCACCTGTTTATTGAGGACGTGCACGGCGGGTTCCGCCGCGACGATGAAGTAGCCGATGAGCATGCCGACGGGGATGAGGAGCCAACCTCCCCATATCCCCGCAAGTTTTTCGCCGAGCGCCCTGCCGACGGGCATGAACCCGACGTTCGCGCCCGAAAGAAAGAGCACGAGCCCCACAAAGGTATAGAGGAAGCCCATAAAGATACGCACGAGCTGCCGTTTACGGAAGGAGCGCGTAATGAGCTGAAACCCGAGGAAAAAGACGAGAATGGGACATATGGCGACGAGCACTTCGAGCGAATATTCGGAAAAGCCTTTCAGATAGAGGAAGAGAACGCTGTATGTATTTTCGACGGGGTCGAGCGCCTCGTAAGGATAGGTGAGCCCGTTGATCTTGAAGATAATGCCGAGGGTGAGCACGGCGATGATGGGTCCTACGCTCGAAAGCGCGATGAGCCCGAAGGAGTCCGCCTGCCCTTTCTCGTCCCTTCTGATCGAGGCGACGCCCACGCCGAGGGACATGATGAACGGGACGGTCATGGGGCCCGTCGTCACGCCGCCCGAATCGAAGGAGACC
>CANRCY010000099.1 GCA_947629225.1 uncultured Clostridia bacterium
TGAAAAAAGAAGCAAAAAAGGCTCGGGACACTTGCGATGTGTCCCGAACCCCGCAGCGCTTTCTTTCAATTCTTGCGCCTTCACTTTCTACGCCGCCGCAAAACGAAAGTCAATTGTGACCCAACGAGGGCGGCGCATCGTATATTCCAACTCACCGCCTTGCTTGGGAGAGCATAGTCATCCCATAGTTGTTTTCCATGTAAGCCGCAAGTCCCGTCGAGCGCACTATGATTCATTTATCATTGAAAGCAATTTCGTTGATGTATCGGGCGCTGCAAAAATTATAAATCTCGCTCTTTGATATTCTTCGGAGTAGTCGTAATATAAACGCATTTGATTGATACTGTCCGAAGCGGTAAAATCACACAATTTTTCGTTTATCACATTTGCCTTGTCATGTTCAATAAATAAGTCTACTATGACACAACTCTGTCGCTCACCCGATATCTTTGTATTTACATTATCGATGAAGTCCAAAACTTCTTGTTTGTACTCGGAAGAGAGCTTGTCGATCACCTCGCTGCTGTCAAGGAAATTTTTAATGTCTTGCAAACTAAACCTCCATTGTCCTCCTATTTTTTTGCCCTTCAAAAGTCCGTTCCTTAAATAATTCCGGATCGTTCTATCGGTCAAGGAAGTCATCTTGGCGATGTCTTCGACGGTGTACATTTGTTCCAAAGAATTGCTCATAACTGAAACCTCCATCTTTTTGTTGTACATAGCATAAAAGATTTCATATGTCAATGTTTTTTCATATATTTTCATATTTTTACAAATGAGAAATGTTGCCCCCTTCTCGCACTTGCTTTTCTAATGCTTTAATGGTATAAACTGCAAATCAACGGAAATCCGAGCCACCGCCTTGCTTGGGTATGCATTGTCGCCCCCCCACTTGCTGTCCCCTTTGGATGGAGCAATACAATTTCTAACCTACTCCCTTGCTGTCCCCTCGGAGGGGTGGAGCATTGCACTCCACCAATGGTTGAATACCATTGGCGCAATGCGACAGGAGTGAGCGCATCACAGGCGCGAACGGTGACCGAACACGGAGTTCTACCCGTGTGAGAAAGTACCTGAGTGAAACGACGGGAAAGGGGTGTGTCGCAGACGAGCTTGTAAATAAGGTGACCCCCTCAGTCTCGCTTCGCTTGCCGCCTTGCGGCGCATCGAAAACCCCAGCCTTACCGCCTTGCTTGGGTGACCCCACCCTTTATTTGCTCCTCGCACTCCCCTGCATTGTGCGGGGATTTTTGTTTCTCATAAAATTCGGTATCAGCATGGGCAAAGTCCGTCATATGCTGAATCGGAGGAATTTTATGCAAACAGTAGCGGTGTTTTTCGGCGGGCGATCGAACGAGCGCGAGATCTCCGTCATCACAGGCATCTATGCCGTCAATCTATTGCGTTCGAGTTTCGAAACGCTCCCGATCTATCTCGACGAGGAAAATCAAATGTACCTTTGTCCGTCCGCGCGCGACGTCAAAGGGTTCGCTCAGCGAATTCAACAGCAGCCCTTGGGAAAGGAGTTTGTTCCCGTGCAGCTCATGCGCGGCGGGCTCGGGATTTTGAAGGGGAAGAAGGTGCGCAAAGAGATCAAACTCGACTGCGCGCTCAATTGCTGTCACGGCGGTTTGGGCGAGGGTGGGGGACTTTCCATGCTTTTGAGCTGGAATCAAATCGTCTCCGCGTCTCCGCAAGCCGCGCCGTCCGAGATCTTCCTCGATAAGATCCTCGCCAAGATCTTTTTGCAAGGCGCAGACGTTCCCGTCGTGCCGTATGAGACCGTGCGCGAGAAAAATTGGCGCGAAGATGGCGAGGAAGCGATGGAGAAGATCGAAGGGGCGCTTGAATATCCCGTCATCGTCAAGCCGAGCAAACTCGGTTCGAGCATCGGGATCACCGTCGCAAGAGATTGCTCGCAGTTGAGAAAGGCGCTCGATTTGTGTTTCCGAATTGACGATGCCGCGCTCATCGAAAAATATTTGAAGGAGAAGCGCGATCTCAATCTTGCCGCTTATCGGGTGGGGGAGAGAATGGAATTTTCAGAGATCGAAGAGGTGTTCTCGGTTGCGCCCATTTTGTCGTTCGAGGAGAAGTACGAGGGCGCAGCGGAGCGCGCGTCAAAAAAGCCCGCCGAAATCTCGGAAGAGATCGAGACGAGGATGCGCGAGATCATGACGACCGTCTGCGAGGTGTGTCAAATCAATGGGATTGTCCGCGCGGATTTTTTGATGAGCGAGGGGCGACTGTATTTTAATGAGCTGAACACCGTCCCGGGGACACTCGCGACGTATCTGTTTTCGGAAAGTCTGACGGGCGCGAAGGAGCTGCTTTGCAAGCTGATCGAGACGGCAATCGAGCGGGAAAAGGGAAAAACGAGGAAGGAGATCTTGCAGAGCGGGGTTCTGACGCGGCAAAATTTCGGGTCAAAACGCGGAAAAATGCGGTAAAAAGCGTAGAAAATGTCCATTTTTGGATTATTTCGACAATTTTCGAAATAACATCCATTTTTATTTCGATGATTTTCGAAATACACATAAACGCGCGGAACGGGGCGTATGATACAGAGAATGAGGAACACCCCCTCAGTCTCGGCTTTGCCTCGCCAGCTCCCCCTATTCCAGAGGGGGAGCCAAGACAGAGCGAAAACGGCGCGCCCCCTCAATGCGCCCCTTAATCCGCGTCCTTAAACCTTGCTGTCCCCTTTGAGGGGAAAGTACCCGAGCGTCGCGAGGGGAAAAGGGGTGGAAAGCAGTAATCCGCAAGTTGTAAATTTTTCCATATAATATGTATGCGCGCGCATGTGCGTGTAATATAAGATGAAATGCGCGTGTCGGAGATTTCGTATGGCAAGAGTGACGCGACATATGCGCGGGCGGGCGGTTTAAGCGTTTCGATCCGCAAGATCTTCCGAAGAGGAGAGGAGAAAGCGAAAATGCATCACCCCCTCAGTCTCGCTTCGCTCGCCAGCTCCCCCTATTCCAGAGGGGGAGCCAAGACAGAGCGAAAACGGCGCGCCCCTCAATGCGCCCCTTAATCCGCGTCCTTAAACCTTGCTGTCCCCTTACAGGGGAAAGTGGCGCGCATGCGCCGAAAGGGGTGTGCAATCGAAGCCCACGGCTCAAAAAATTCAAGCCCACGGCTTAAAAAAGTCAAATCCCGCGAGTGGCAAAGGGCGCGCACACAAGTGATCAAAGGTCACGAAAGGGTTAAAATTGAGAAAAATTTGACAAAAAAACCTTGCAAAGATAAAAAAGGCACAAAAAGGCAGGAAATTTCGCAAAAAATTTTCCCAAAAATCTTGACAGGAGAAATTTGTTTTGTTATAATAAACACAAGTTCTTAGCGTGCGGGTTAAGGGCGGTGTGGTAAAAATTGAATATTGCGGACGAGGAACGTGAGTAGGGCCTTCCATGTATAAGCGGAGACGCGCGCCGAAGTTGGCGGTGTTTTTCGCCGACTTTGGGTAATTTTGTAAATTTTTCAAAATACGTTTCTAAGAAATGCTTGAATTTGCTTGACAGCGAACTTTATCCGTGATACAATTTATGCCATAGCGGTCATAACTTGCAGTTATGGGGCTTTAAGATTCGAAAAAAATATAAAGGAAAGGAGAATCATTTATGAAAAGACAATCAACCAGTAAACTCCTAAGGCTGATGGTTGCTGTGTTCGCATTGTTCTTGCTCGTAATGGCGGGTTCTGTGCTTTCCGCATGCGGAGGGACGGTTGAAGAGCAACCGAACGACAATGCGGCGGTACATAAGCACACATATGGCACGCCTACGCACCAAGCAATTGCGAAATGCGGCTCCACGGGTTACGACGTTTACGAATGCACCGAGTGCGGCGATAGATATGCTATCGTCACCGCCGCAACCGGCGCGCACGACTTCAAGAACGGTGTTTGCGAAGTCTGCGGGCTTCAATTGCCGAAGGAATACACGGCATACGATGATTCGCAGTTGCAAGAACTCATCGAGTCGAATGATACTGCCTTGAAGAAGTATCTGGAAACAGAGCTCGGTAAGATCAACACCGCTGTTGGTCAGGTTACCGAAGCGGCAAAGGCTCATAAGCACGATTTCGAGGGTGAGACCGCGGAAACCATTACAATTGCTCCGACCTGCATTTGCAGAGGCTACACGATCAAGAAGTGCGCATGCGGCAGCACGGCTGTTGTTTCTTCGACGGACATTTCGAAGCACCAATATGCTCAAACCGGCAATACAGTTCCTGCGACCTGCACGACGAACAGACAGATCGAAATGAAGTGCTCTGTCTGCGACGATACATATTGGGCAGTTGATACGACCAAAGAAGGGCGTGCGACGGGTCACGATTTCCAACGCACTTCTACCGAGAATGACAGAGCTGCAAACTGCATCACGCCCGAGCTTCGCGCATACACCTGCACGAAGTGCGGTGAAGTGAGCTTCCAAGAGTTCGGCGAGATCAATCCGAAGCGCCACAGCGACGTGAAGAACGATGATTATAGCTGGATTCCCGAGAACCTTTGGAAGGAATATAAAACGGACAGCGTAGTTCCCGGTGGTTCGAAGCCCGAGAAGATGCCCACCAACACGTTGAAGGTCTCCTATGCGGAGTGCCCTGTCTGCCACAAGACGGCGTGGAAGTATGAAGATGTTCCTTGCCGCCACGAGTGGGTGGTCGATGTAAACATCGTTGAAACCTGCGAAGGCGAAGGCGTTTACAATGCGCACTGCTCGGCTTGCGGAATCTATGCAAACCAGAAACCCAGCGCAGTTGGCGTTTATGACGATACTACAAAGTACGGTGAAGATCCTGAGGACGAGATCGTTCCCGCACTCGGACACGTTTATGATCCTGACAACTTGAATAGCTTCTATGAAGTCGACCGTGACGAGGATGGCAACATCGTCACCGATGACCAGGGCGGAAAGATCTCCGCGAACACGACCTGCTGGGAAGGCACTGTCTGCGAACGTTGCGAGCACAACATTGCTGTTGCGGTCGGCGCGGGTGAAGAAGGCGAAGATTTGGTTCTTGACCTTAGCGGTTATGTTGCGACGAAGGGCTCGAACATCTTGGCATATGCGAACGCGAGATTTGCGGATACATTGTGCTTGGAAGAAGTGATCGAGAAAGTCTTGGAGTGGAATCCCGGAGTGACCAGAGAAGCGCTTCTCGAAGATGAAAAAGCGATGTATACGCTTCGCTCGTGGGCAACGGTAATTGCTCCCGAGGTTACGCGGAAGGTATTCCCTCGTGAATGGCACATTTGGACGCTCTACAATCCCGAATTGGATGCAGAGGGTCACATTAAGGACAGAAATATCAAACTTGATACCGGCATTACGCTGATCCCTCCGAAGGAAGCGCAAGCTCCCGTTTATGAGACCTGCTTGACGACGGGAACATATTGGTACTACTGCCTTGATACGAGCTGCACGAAGCACACGGAGACCGTTGAGGTCGAAGGCAGCGAACCCGAAACGATCGTCGGTCGTTGGATTACCGTTGATCATGATCCGCTGGTCCACAATTGGGAACTTGCGGAGGATGACAACACCGATCCTACCTGCACGGAGTCGGGTGTGAAGCACTATGTGTGCTCGAACACGGTCACCAAAATCAATC
>CANRCY010000100.1 GCA_947629225.1 uncultured Clostridia bacterium
CTCAGGGAATGCTCCGCGAGCCGCTTCACAATATAATACAGCGTCGCGAACAGCGGGACGCCCACGATCATGCCGACGATCTCATGCGACGCCATGGCGACTACAACGTTTTCGCCGGGGAAGATCACGTCTTTGAGCTCGACAAGAGTACTGCCGAGGATCACGGGAATGCTCATCAGGAAAGAGAACTTTGCCACGTCCTCGCGCTCCGCGCCCATCACCGTGCCCGCAAAGACCGTCGAGCCGCTCCGCGAAATCCCGGGGAAGAGCGCGACCGCCTGCATGAGTCCCATCGGAATTGAGTGCTTCCACCCGAGCGGAGAGAGCTTCTTCCTCTTTTGCGCGGCG
Organism: uncultured Clostridia bacterium; assembly: GCA_947629225.1. GTDB lineage: Bacteria > Bacillota > Clostridia > Christensenellales > Borkfalkiaceae > Gallimonas. The sequence continues at coordinate 349 of CANRCY010000100.1, forward strand.
TATTCGGTGATCAAAAGCAGAAGCGCAGTAAAGGCAAAACAGACGGAGAGCAGTCCAACCCCCATTTCTCCATCAAAAAGATATTCGATCTTCGAATTGAACAAGAGCCCGACGACGCCCGCGGGGATCGTTGCCACGAGGAGCATCAAAAGGGTCTTGAAGGGCTTTTTGAACAGCGCGACGATCTCCTTTCGGAGCACCCATATGACGGCGAGAAGCGTCCCGAAATGCAACATCACATTGACGAACATCATGCCGAACTCACCGACATTATAGTTGAGTACGCGTTGCAACAGAGACAAATGCCCGCTTGAAGAAACGGGCAGGAACTCAGTGAGTCCCTGCACCGTACCAAGTATGATAGATTTCCAAATTGCGTTCCAGAATTCCATTCCGATACCTTCGCTCTCTTATGCCTCGTAGAGGTCTTTGTAGCGGTTTTCGTAGACGGTCACGCAGACGTCGCTGTTGTACTTGTTGAGCACCGTCGTTTGGATTTCGCTCGAATAGCCGCTGAAATTCTCCGCCGTAAGCGCTTCGTAGTAGAGGTTGGAGAAGGTCCCCTCCACCTCGATCTCATCATAGTTGAAGCTGTAAGGAGTGGGATTTTCTTTCGAGTAAGCGAACGTGCAGTACATGATGTGCCAGCCGTAGTCGGACGGAGCGACCGTGATGGTGCCCGCGCCGCCGCGTACAGCCTCTTGCGCGGCATACTCGAATTCCTTGACGAAGTCGGTGTTATTCGGCGAAACGGCATATCCGAGGTAGCTGTTCAGCCCCGCCGTATCGGTATTGTATGCGAAGGAGAGCTCGTTGATGACGGAGAAGGCGAGATTTTCCTGCGAAGCGGGTCTGTCTTTGGTCGCGCCGCAGAAAATACGTCCTGCGTCGAAGGGCTCGCTGAAATCGATCTTTGCCTCATAGTAGAGGAACTTGGAATAATCGACCTTGCCGTCGGGCGCGTAGTAGCTCGTCTGATCGTAGTAGGCGCTCTTCTCCCCGTTGGGATAGTAGGGCTTATCCTCCACCTGCGTGACGGAGAGCCCGACATGTCCCAAATACCCCTTCAACTCGGTCAGGAAGTCCTCGATGGAGAGCTTGTTGGGCTGGAAGACGTATTCCTTGTCGCCGTCTTCGTCTTCGGTGGAGAACACCTTGCCGTTATAGGTATATTCGCCGAGATAATTGGGGATTCTTTCGTACTGCGCGGGCGCAGTCTCGCTCCCCTCGATCTTTTTCATGCTGTCTTCGAAGAAGAGATACTTTCTGTCGGGATCGTCCGCGGTGTAGGCGGAGATCTTCGTCTCGCCCTCTTTGACGTCGGTGGAGTCGAACGAATAATCTTCATGCCCCGTGAACCAGGTGTTGCGTTGGTCGGTGGCGCGGATCCCTTCGAGCAGAGAGGCGCGTTTGAGGAACTTGTTGCCCTTCGTGTCCCCGAAGTCCGCGGGAGCGTCGTTGAGTTCCTGCGTCTGGCGGGTGCTGAACGGAAGGAGAATGTTGATGACGAAGCCGTAGCTGTCGGGCGCATAGAGCACAAAGCTCGAATCGCTCACGCTGTCGAGCGCGCTTTCAAGCGCGGAAGCGTCCGCCGAGCCGAATTGCTCCTTCTGGGAGTCGAGCGTCGTTGTGAATTTCCCGTTGAGCCAATCTTCGGTGATCTTCTTCTTCGCCTCTTCTTCGAACACGTCGGAGAGCTTGTTGATGAGCTGGGTCTCGTACTGGGATTTCCGCTCGTTGTTGTAATAATCGAGAGTGGTGATGTCGCTCGTGTTCTCGCCCTTGGTGACGAGCCCGTAATAATTGAGGTTGGAAAGAAGGGTCTTGTACGCCTTCATTCTCGTCGTGGGGGTAGAGCCGTCCTGCGCCTCGTAAGTGCCGCATTCGGACGCATGGTTGAAGCCAGTATAGACCTTGTAATCGGGATCGTAATAGTCCTCGTTCACGGTGGCGATCCCCGTCGGCGTCGTGCGGGCGGTATCGTGGTCGTGGAGATCCTCCTCCTCTTCGATATAGTCGAGTTCCAGAGAATCGAGCGTGGAGTTGAGGCTCGTCTTTACGTTGTATTCCGCAAGGGCGATCTCGTCTTCGTCGAGGAAGTAGGCGACCGCGGCGACGGCTTTATCCTCTTCCTTTGCGTCCGCGATATACTTGTCCCATTCGGCTTTGCTCTTCGTTCCGCCGTCGAGGAAGTATGCCTGCGCATATTGGATATAGATCTGACGGTTGACAAGATTGTTTTTCAGCAGATCGTAAACTGCCGACGGCTCCATTCCGTAGGAATTTACATAGGTGCTGCCGTAGCTTGCATAGCTCGCCACGAGATCGCGCTTCAACACGGTGCTCTGCCCGATCGTGCCTTCGAGCTCGGAATAGTCCTCGCTCTTCGTGATGTCCACCGTCGCCACGACTTGCTCCAAGTCTCTTTTCAGGTTTTTCGTCACGAACGCGCAGCCCGAAAAGCTGCCGACGACGAAAAGCGAAGCAAGGGCAAGAGCGGCTGTCTTTGTCTTTTTGAATCTCATAAATTTTATCACTCCGAACAAATTGTTCTTTGCCGCGGAAATACTTCTCCGCAGTTTCATTCTAAATTATTATAGCTCATTTCGAAAAGAAGTGCAATGATTTCTCGGTGAAAATCAAGCAAAAGTTGAAGCAAATTTCAAAAATTTCGTCATTTGCACCATAGTTTTCCCCCCGTCCGCCTTCGGCGCGAAGCGCAGAACGGGCGCGCTGGTCATTTCGAGCCCCACCGAGCCGCGGTATTTTTCCATCGCCGCCTGCAAGCGTTCGTCGGAGAGCGCCCCGAGCGCGGCAAATTCGAGCGCGCCCCCTTTGGGTCCCACGCTGATCTTTTTTACGCCGAAGCGGGAGGCATAACTTTTGAGCACGGCGATCACGAGCAGGTTGAACGTCTCCGCGGGGAGCGGACCGTACGTTTCTTCCATCGAGACGCACACGCGCTTATAGTCCGCAGTAGAGCGGATTTCGGCGATCTGTTTGTAACAGTCGAGCCTTCCCGCGTTCGATTCGATGTAGCTTTCGGGAATGAACGCCGTGGCTTTGATGTCGAGGTCGACGGTCTCCTGCCGCACTCCCGTGATCTCCTCTTTCAGGATCTTCGCGTACAGTTCGTAGCCGACTTTGTCCATGTGTCCGTGCTGTTCCGCGCCGAGCACATTCCCCGCGCCGCGGATTTCGAGGTCGCGCATGGCGATCTTGAAACCGCTCCCGAGTTCGGTGAACTGCATGAGGGCTTTGAGCCGTTCCGCGGCGTTTGCGCTCATCACCCGCTCGGGTTTGTAGGTAAAGTAAGCGTGCGCGAGGCGGGAACTCCTGCCCACTCTGCCGCGCAGTTGGTAGAGCTGCGAAACGCCAAGTCTATCCGCGTCGATGACGATGAGCGTGTTCGCGTTGGGCAGGTCTACGCCGTTCTCGATGATGGTCGTCGTTACGAGAATGTCGTATTCCCCGCGGTAAAAGCCGAACACGTTCTTTTCGAGCGCGTTCTTCTCCATTCTGCCGTGCGCGAGCGTTACGCGGGCTTCGGGAATGAGATCGCAGATGCGCTTGGTGAAGGTATGGATGCTCTCCACGCGGTTATACAGCAAAAACACCTGTCCGCCGCGCGCGATCTCCCGCACGCATGCGTCACGGATCAAAGTGTCCGTCTCCTCGGCGACGTAGGTCTGCACGGGGAGCCGCGCATGGGGCGGCGTTTGGATGGTGGAAATATCGCGGATGCCCGAAAGGGAGAGGTGCAGGGTGCGCGGAATGGGCGTCGCCGTCATGGTCAGGCAGTCGACGTTGCGCTTGACGTTTTTGATCTTTTCCTTATGTTCCACGCCGAAGCGCTGTTCTTCGTCGAGGATCAACAGCCCGAGATCGTGGAATTTCACGTCTTTGGAAAGAAGGCGGTGCGTCCCGATGACGAGATCGAGCTCTCCCTTCTCAAGGGCGGATAAAATAGCGGTCTGCTCCTTTTCGGTGCGGAAGCGGTTCAAACAGGCGATCCGCACGCCAAACCCCTTCATTCTCTCCTCCGCCGTGCGGAGATGTTGTTCGGAAAGGACGGTAGACGGGCACATGAGCGCTACCTGCCGCCCGTCGAGAATGCACAGGTACGCCGCGCGGAGAGCGACTTCCGTCTTGCCGAACCCGACGTCGCCGCAGAGCAGTCTGTCCATCACCTTTTCGGAGCACATATCCGCTTTGATCTCGTTTGCCGAAGCCGTTTGGTCGGGCGTATCTTCGTAGGGGAAAGCGGCTTCGAACTCGTCCATCTCCTCGCGGTATTCGGGGAAGACATACCCCTTCCGCTCCTGCCGTTCGGCGTAGAGCGCTTTGAGGTCGAACGCCATTTTTTTGAGGGAAGCGCGGACGCGCGCCTTTACCCGTTCGAACTCCCCGCCCCCGATCTTGGAAAGGGCGGGATTCTCCTCTCCCATGTATTTGGAGAGCACGTCCATCTGCTCGACGGGAACGTAAAGGGTGTCCCCGTCCTTATATTCGAGGGCGATATACTCTTTTGTCCCGTCCGTCGTCTCGATTTTTTTCGTTCCCGTGATGCGTCCCACGCCGTACGTCTCGTGCACGGCGTAATCCCCCACCTCGGGCGCGAGAAAGAGATCCCCGCGGCGTTTTTTCACCCGCCGCTCCTTGGGCGTTTTCAGGAAGAGGTCCCCCGTGCCGACCACGGCGAGTTTGCACTCGTGCAAGATCATTCCGCTCGCCAGAGTGTCGGGAAGCACGGAAACGCCCGAAAATTGTTCGAGCTTTTCGGGCAGAGGAACGGGATAGCATCCGTTTTCGCGGAGCTCATCGCGGAGTTTCTCCGCCCGCTCCGCGTCCCCGCTCCAGAGCATGATACGGTACCCCGTTTTCAGCCATGCCCCGATGTCGGTGAGAAGTTCGGGGAAGGAGTTGAGGTATTTGCGTGCGGGCGAGGCTTTGAAGTTAAATATTTTGAGGGGCTCGAAGAAAAAGAGCTGTCCCGTGAACGTCTGCAACGCAAGGTCGCGGTAGTTGCCGACATTCGAGAGGAAATCCTCTCTTCCCACATATTGGTCGCGCGAAAAGCCCATGACTTCGCCGCCGTTGTAGAGCTCGGCAAACCGCTCCGCGTGCTCTTTATACAGTCCGTCGAGCTTATCGCGGATGAGTTTGCATTCGTCGAACACGAGAACGGTATCTTCGCCGAGCAAGGAGAAAAGATCGCAACTGTTTTCGCAGAGCGGAAGCACGAAGTCTGTCGGATTCCCCGCAA
>CANRCY010000101.1 GCA_947629225.1 uncultured Clostridia bacterium
TTGGAAAGCTCGCGGCGAAGAAGGTCGGCTTCCGCATAAGAATACCCGCCCACGCGGTGCAAAAGGTGCAAAAGCTGTTCCTGATAGACAAGGTAGCCGTTTGTGGGTTGAAGAATGTCTTTTACACGCTGCGCTTCGCCCTCCGCTGTCACGATTTCTTTCGGGCGCAGAATTCGCTTGGGGCGCACCCCCTTTTCGATCAAGAGCCGCAAAATATTCTCTTCGGTCGGCTCGACCGTTTCCTGCGGACGGGGGACAAGCGAAAGTTCCGCCTTGCTCTCTTTTAAGGGATTCAAAAATCGTTCAAAGGGCAAATCGTATTTGAGCGCGTCCACCTTCGTCACGCCCGCTTGATAGAGAAGATAGGAGCAATTTGCGGCTCCCCCGACGATAAATTCACCCGCCGAAATCAGATACCTTCCCCCGCGTTCGCCCGCAAGAGGAAAATAGCCCTTCTCCCTTGCCCTTTCGATCTCTTCGACTGCCGCCTTGATGCGCGCGCTGTTTCCCGTGTCTTGTAGAACTTGCCACTCATATTCGAGCCGCTCCCGCTCCTTTGTTCCTGTTTCAAATTTCTCAATGAGATTTCTCATGCTGTTCTCCTTGCCGATAGAATACGCGTTTTCATGTCCCGAAAAGAGGGCTATGGGCGAATTTCCTCTTTTACATAGCGGAAGGGAACCTCTTCGGTCTGCCAAACGCCGTTTTCGGAGAGGAAGAACGTAAAGCCGTCCCGCGCCATCTGTGCGGCGTCGATCACGAGCACGACTGGAACGCCGTGGCGGGCGCCGACCTTTCGCGCGGTCTCCGCATCCGTTGACAGATGGACGTAGTTGCGGGAACGTTTCAATATTCCTTTCTCGCGGATGGACGGCAGATATTTTTCCGCCGTGCCGTGATATAAAATATCGGGCGGCGGAAGCTGCTTCATTTCAAGATCGACGGCGACCGAATGCCCTTGATTGGCGCGGATCATGGTGCGATCCTCGTTGAACGAATATCTGCGCTTTGTATCGCGTTCCACGATCTTTACAAGGGTCTCGAAGTTCAGCTCTCTCCCCTTTGCGCAGACGCCCGCGATCAAATCGTCCACCTTCGCCCAACCGTGTTCATCGAGCGCGATCCCCGCCGCGGCAGGGTCATGCCGTAGGAGATAGCTTAGATATCTGCTCATCTTCTGCAAGTTTTCGGCTTGCCGTTCCTTCTCATTCATGTTTTGATTATATCATACGCCGTGTTCGCTGTCAAACTTCATTTTGCCGACGCTCCAAACGCTCTGACCGCTTCGCAACAACTTATTCCTCGGCGAATTTGATGACGTCTACGGGGCGCTTTTTCGCCTCGCGCAGGACGGGGAATAGGGCGGAGAGAAGGGAAACCGCGACGCACAGCACAAACACGCCGATCAGCGCGAGCGGCTGATAGGCGACGATCGCAACGCTCATCTGAAAGACGGGTACGATCATCTGATTGCAAAGGGGCACGAGCCCTGCGGCGAGCGCCACGGCGAGCGCGCCCGAAAGAACTCCCAAAAATCCGCTTTCGATGAGGAAAATCTTCAAAACGTCTGCGCTTCTGCCCCCCAAGGCGCGCAAAATGCCGATCATCTGCCGCTTGCCGTCGATGGAGAGATTGATGAACTGGAAGATCATGAGCGCGGAGAACGCGGCAAGCACGCCGCCGACTGCGCCGAACGCGCCCGTGAGTTTCGCGATATGTTCGCGGAGCGCTGTAAACGGCTGAAACAATTCGCTTTTGTATTCGGGGTGCGAATCGAAAAAGTCGCGCACCTTTTCCCCCGTCGAAGCGGAGCCGTCCCCCGCAAAATAGCCGACGTCTGCGTTTTTTGCGAGCGTTTGATAGAAGTCGCCGCTCACAAACAGCGCGCCCGTGTACGGCTTTGCTCCCGCGCACGAACCGAGCGTGACCGAAAACCCCCCGTTCGTATTTGCATATTGCTTCGCATAGGTGCAAGCGTCGTTTTGATAGACCCCCGCGATGACGACCGCGGTCGGCGACGAGAATCTGAGTTCGAGCTCTTGCCCGACGAGCTCCTCCGCGCTCTCGGCGAGCCCGCAAGCGAGCAAGCCGTTTGCAAAGCAGGACGGAATGAGGACTTCCCGCTCCGCAAGTCCGCCCTCTCCCGCGAGAAGTTCTATCCCCTCGGCAGAGAGGAGCTCTTCGTCGAAACAGGCGACTGCCCTCGTCTGCAAGGTCGCATGCACGTGGTGCTCGATGATGTAGGAGAACAATCCGTTTGCCTCTTCCTCCCCGCATTCGTAATACGCGTCTGCGGAAGAGACCGCGCCGCAGGGAAGCCCCCATTCGGAGGAGAGTTGCTTTACGGTATCGTAGGTCAACGTTTCGGTCGGATAGAGGGAAACGACGTCGCCGAATTGCGCATACGTTTGCACTTTTGCACGCCCTTCGTCGTAACAACCCACAAGTATGGCAAGCCCCGTCATGGCGAAGGCGACCGTCGCAAGAAGCACGGTAAAACAAAACCGTACGGGTTTTTTGATGGAAAGCCCCATTTTGAGGGCTGCTTTCAGCGGCAATTTATGTTTTCTTTTTGTCATTTTCTCCCCCAAGTTTTCCCTTTGATCATCTCGACGCAGGAATACTTCAAAAATCTTTTTACGGACAGCGCGGCGCAGAGCAAGGGCAGCCCTACGCTCACGAGCAAGATGCACAAGATCTGCAAGATACCGAAGTCGAACAGCGGCACGCCCCGCACCGCAAGCCCCAAGGGATAAGCCCACCCCCAGCACAGCGCGGCGACGCACGCCGTTGCGAGCACAAAGATCGCGAGCCCGAGCAACAAACTCTCCAACAAATAAATTTTGTAGACGTCCCGATCGCGCGCCCCGAGCGCTTTCATAATTCCCATCTGCTTGCGTTTCCTCTCCACCGAGGCAGAGATGAGGGTGAAGCAGAGAATTGCGCCGAAGATGGCGAAGAGCGCCCCGCCCGCCGAGCTGAACGTCTGCATGATACGGAAGCTCCCCGTGATGTTGGAGATCAAGCTCGTCAGTTCATGCTCTTCGGCGATCAAGATGAGGTCGGAAGGATACGGCGCTCCCACGTCGGTGGCGCGGTACCGTTCGATGTTCTCCCCGTGGAGCGCAAGCACGCTTTTCACCGCCGTTCTGTCCGTCGGGCGGGGAGAGACGATCGCAAACGCCTCTCCTTTGGGATAAAAGATCTCCGTCCACGCCTTGCCCACAAAGAGGTTATGTTGTAAAAAGAGCTTGCGGTTGAGATAATCGACGTTTTCAAGATACCACTCTGCGTCGCACCCCGCGTCCACCACGCCCGAGATCGTCACCGTGTAGAACATGCCCTTGGGAACGCCGAAATTTTCGCTGTCGTATTTTCCGAACCGCTCCCCCGTTTGAAGGTTGCCGTATAGCGCAAGTTTCTTGCCGATCAAATCCTCCGCGCGCGTGACGCGGACGATTTTCCCCTCTTCGATCGCGGGGAACTCCTCCTCGTTCAAGATCACGCCGTCGAACTCTTCGGGGTCGTACCACGGCTTATCGGGAAGGTTGTATTTTGGAGCGACCATCTCCCCCGCCGCGACGTCCTCATACAGATAGTAGCCCCTCGCCATGAACTCGTGAAGGAAGCAAGCGTCGATCGCGACCTCATCCGCCTGTTGCGGCATATGCCCCGCAAGGAGGGAAAAGCCGAACGCTCCAAGCAGTTCCTCGGGAAGATAGGCGAGATCTTGCCTCAGATTCGTGTCGTCATACGCCGAGACACGCGTCGCCACGCGGTGTTCGGAAAGGAGCGGTCCCTCTTCGTTGAAAAAATCGTAGTCGTATTTTCTCCGATACTCCGCCGAATAGGGCGTCCTCACCGCAAGAGCCTTCATTTGCCCGAAAAAACCGTCCTTTTGCGCTTCGTTCATTTGCGAAGTCCGCCCTTTCAACGAACGTATTTCTTCGTTATAAGAGTGCACCGAGGCGCGGCGGTCGTAATCGCCGTAAAAGAGGTTCCATTCGGAGAGCTCGCCCGAGGCGATCGGTCCCATATCGTAGCCCTTATCGGGAAAGTTGTACAAAGTATCCGAATTGTGCCCGTAGGCGATCGGAGCATAGAGCTTGGCAAAGGAGAGCCCCGTCCGCGCGGAAATTTCGCCGATCTCTTCCCCGCTCAAAAATTCCCGCACCGTTTTCTGTCCGACAAAGGGAAATCCCTCGTTATCCAGAAACCCTTGCGAAAGCGCGCTGTCCTCGCTGAAATCGCCTTTGAGGAAGGTCAAGGTCGAAAGCGGCGAGGAGTTGAAAATTTTCACCTGTTTGCCCGTGTAGTCGGCGATGAACATGGTCGAGGTAAACCCGAACGCCGTGGCGCAAACGGTGAGGAGAAGCACGGTGATCGCCGCACGGAGCCAAGTCCCTTTCAACGCGCTCAAAGCGAGCGTCCATGCCGTTTTGAAGGGAAGTTTATGCTTCATCGGCTTCTTTCGTGTCGGAGACTACCCTGCCGTCCGCAAGCTCGATGATGCGGTCGCCGAAGGTCTCCGCGAACTCTCTGTCGTGCGTGACGACGATGACGAGTTTCTTCTCGGAGAGCTCTTTGAGAAGGGTCAATATGCTTTTGCCCGTCTCCTCGTCGAGCGCGCCCGTGGGCTCGTCGGCAAAGATGATCTGCGGGTCCTTCAAGAGGGCGCGGGCGATCGCCACCCGTTGCCGCTGTCCGCCCGAGAGTTCCATGGGCTTGCGCTTTGCCATGCCTTCGAGCCCCACGAGGGAGAGCATTTCCTCTACGTTTTCCGCCTTTCTCCCGATGAGTTCGAGCCCCAAGGCGACGTTCTCCTCCACCGTGAATTCGGGCAGAAGGTTGTACTCCTGAAAGACGAATCCGAGATATTCGCCGCGGTAGTTGTCGTAGTCGGCGGCTTTGAAGTTTTTCGACGAGACGCCGTTTAAGACAAGCTCCCCTTCGGTAGGCGTATCGAGCCCGCCCATGAGGTGCAAGAGCGTGCTCTTGCCCGAGCCGCTCTTGCCCAAGATGAACACGAGCCCGCGCTCGCCGAATTGAAGGTCGATTCCTTTGAGCGCTTCCACGGGTACTCCCTTTTTGGGATAGTAGGTCTTTTTGAGATTTTTCACTTCGAACATAATGGTTTCTCCTTGTTATTTTCCCCTGACCGAGCATGTTAGCACGGTCAGCAAATTTATACAACAGGTTTGGTGTGCGGTAGCAATGACGGCGCAACCTGCACGATGATAATTCTCAATTTGTCATTTCGACCGTAGCGAATGCAATGAGCGGCGCGTGGAGAAATCTCAACCATATTAGGGCTCCCGAAAAAAGACGAAGTATTTTTTCGGGAAGAGGAGCCGCCGCCCTCAAACAGAGCTTTTCGCAAGAAAAGCGTAAAAAACAGGCGTGCGGCGACGTGGTAGAGATGTCTCCACTTCGGTCGACATGACAGTTTGGGAATGGCGTTGCGCTCCTCTTGGCTCCCCCTTGAGGGGGAGCTGTCACCGCAGG
>CANRCY010000102.1 GCA_947629225.1 uncultured Clostridia bacterium
GTCTTGAAAATGCCGCCGTGCCCCGTAATGCGGTCGAGCTTGACGCCCTCCTCTTTGAGCATGATGTCGCACCCGACTTTTAATGCGCCGAATGCGGAATAGAGATGGCAGCGCATAAAGTTGGCAAGGTTGAAATTGCTGTCCGCCTTGCGCACGAAGAGCGGTCTGCCGTGGTCGACGTTCGTCACATGTTCGTTGGAGACATAGTTGTAAGAGAGCAAGCCGCCGCAGTCTTTATCCCCTTCGAGCGCCTTGAAGTAGAGGTCGTCATACAGCTTCCACTTGGGAAGGTCGACGCCGAGCATCTTGGCAAATTCGCCGAACATGTTCACCCAGCCGTTGAGATCGGACGTGCAGTTGTTGCAGTGTACCATGCCGACGAGGTCCCCGACGGGGGTCGTGACGAGGTCGATCTCGGGATAGGCTTTGGAGAGCTCCTTTTCGAGAACGATCATCGCGAACACCGACGTGCCCGCAGAGACGTTGCCCGTGCGTTTTTTGACCGAGTTCGTGGCGACCATTCCCGTGCCCGCGTCGCCCTCGGGCGGGCAGAGCGGAATACCCGCTTTGAGGTTTCCCGAAGGATCGAGGAATCTTGCGCCCTCTTCCGTGAGCCGCCCCGCCTCTTCGCCCGCAAGCAAAATGTCGGGCAGGATCTCCTCCACCTTGAAAGGCAGGTTCCTGTCCTTGACAAGTTCGTCAAACTTTTTGAGCATAACGGGATTGTACCGTTTGGTAACAGGGTCTACGGGGAACATGCCCGAAGCCTCGCCGATGCCGAGCACCTTTCTTCCCGTCAATTTCCAATGAATATAGCCTTCGAGCGTCGTCTGGAACTTGATCTTCGGAACGTGCTCCTCTTTGTCGAGGATCGCCTGATAGAGATGAGCGATCGACCAGCGCGCGGGGATATGGTAGCCGAAGAGCTCGGTGAGCCGATCTCCCGCGTATGCGGCGGTATTGTTCCGCCATGTGCGGAAGGGAACGAGGAGCTCCCCGTTCTCGTCAAAGACCATATAGCCGTGCATCATTGCCGAAAAGCCGATCGCACCGATCGTGGTGAGCGTTATACCGTACTTTTCTTTGACGTCGCCCGCCATGTTCGCGTAGGCGCTCTGTAAGCCGATACGGATATCTTCGAGCGAATAAGACCAGATATTGCCGATGTGGCGGTTCTCCCATTCATGGCTGCCCGACGCGATGACGTTATTGTCCCCGTCGACAAGCACTGCCTTGATACGGGTAGACCCGAACTCGATCCCGAGCGCCGTTCTCCCGCCGATGACCGCCTGTTTTGCATGATCGTCCATTTGATTTTCTTCCCCCCTTTTTTGCATGCGCAAAGCGCAATATCATTATAAGATATTTGTACGGAAATTTCAAGAGTGTTACGGAAAATATTTCCGAAAATTTTCCGTCCCGCCCCACACCCCTACCCCTCTCCCACAAAAAGGGTAAAAGACCCCCGAGGGGGCAGACCTGCCCCCATTTATGGGGGCGGGTGGCGCCGACAGGCGACAGGTGGGGGCAATCCCCGATCATGTCATGTTGAGCTACCACAAAAAAACGCGGGTCGCCCCGCGCTTTTCCGATAGCATTACTTCTTTTCCTCTTCGTGCAGAACGATCTGCGGGAAAGGCACGCAAATGCCGTTCTCTTCGAACACCGTCTTGATCGCGCCGCGCATCTGGCGTTGCGCCGCAAAGAAGTCGCCCTCCTTGCACTTTGCGCCGAAGTGCAGATTCACGCTCGAATCGGCAAGCTCTTCCACGCCGTTAAAGTCGATGTCGCTCAAAAGAGAGGGGCACATCTCCTTGATTTTGGTTTTGTTCGCCTCAAACACATCCTTGACGTGTTGCAGGTTCTCCTCGTAGGGAATTCCGACGAGGACGGTCGGATAGGAATCTTCCCTGCTCTGGTTGATGAAGATCTTGATCGTGCTGTTGTTGGCAACGCGGATGTCGCCGCTGTAATTGATGAGCTTCGTGTTGCGGATCCCGATCTCCTGCACGGTGCCGCGCCAACCGTCGATCGTGACGATGTCCCCCACTTGGAGCGTACCGTCGCAGACAAGGAAAATCCCCGCGACGACGTCGGCGATGAGGCTCTGCATGCCAAGCCCGATGATGAGCGTCAGAACGCCTGCGCTTGCGATGAGCGCGCCGACGTTCATTCCCCAAACAGCGAGAACGGCGATGACGCAGGCGACCCAGATGACGACTTTCACGATACTGTTCACGAGTTTCCCGATCGTGATCCTTCTCGGCGTATTTTTGAACACAAGGCGGATTACCGTGCAGGCAATGTACAGAACGAGCAGAGTAATGAAGAGCACCTGCGCCGTCTTGATGAGTTTGGGAATGATCGAATAGACAAATCGAAGCAGCGGGCTCATATCATCGATGGGCACAAGGACCGTCTGTCCGTCTGCATTTTCTACCCATTTGCTTACGGCGAACCAACCGTTCACGGGATCGTTGATCTGGTTGTAAAAGACAAAACTCAACACCGTGATCCCCGCAAAGACGAGGAGCAGAACAAACCCCGTATAGGTCAACCCCTTCCCTTTCTTCTTCGTTGTTTCCATAATTAACCTCTTTTTTTGAGGTATTATAACACGCGCCCGCAGTGATGTCAAGCGCTTTGCAAAAAAAGCCAAAGGGCGCCGCGCGGCAAAAGCCGCGCGGCGCCCGTCCGTTTTCAAATGCTAAATTTCTCAGAGCAAGATGCAGATAACGCCGCCTTTCCCCTCGTTGACGATCCGCGTGACCGTCTTGCGCATCTTCTTTTGCAGTTTTTCTTCCATGGAGAGATTTTTATGGTAGAGTTCCTCTCCGAGGGTCTCCCGAAGCGTCCTGCCGAACATGTTGGTGTTCCAAGCCTTGTCGGGCTCGCGGGTCATATCTTCGGAGAGTTCCTTTACGAAGGCTTCGCTCCGTTCGAGGCTTCCGAGCGCGGGGCTCACTTCGCCCGAGACGTCGACGCGAATGATGTGGTAGCTCGGCGCGGCGGCATGAAGATTCACCCCCACCCGTCCGCTCTTCTTCACGACCTTGGGCTCTTCGAGGCTCATCTCCTCCCCGTCGGGAGGCACAATGCCATAGCCGTTCGCCTCCGCTTCGGCAAACGCCCTGCCGACGCGGTCGTAAAGTTTTTTCGCCTTGCCGAGGGAGGCGACATAGCTCATCAGTGCGAAATCGTTCCCGATCTCCACGCCGCACTGTTCGCCGAGAATGCGGTAGAACGCGCCGTCCTTCGCGGCGACGACGACATAGGCTTTCCCCGTTGCGGGTTCGAGCTTCATCGAAACGGGGGGAAGAAGCAGCTCGCTCTCGGAATATAAACCGTCGAGCAATGCGCAATCGCTCATTTTATTGATCTTCGGCGCGACGGAGCGCAAGCCCGAGAGCACCTCGGAGACGATCGCGCTGTCCGCTTCGAGCACGCGCGCCCAATCGGGCAGATCGACGTCGATCGAGAGAACGGGGAATTCATAGAGCAAACGCTCCAAAATCCCCCCGATCTCCTCTGCCGTCAGCTTTTCCGCATTGGCACAGACGACGGGTGCGCCGTATTTTTCTTCGAGCGCACAGCGGAGCTCTTCCGCTTTTGCGGGCTCGATACAATTGAGCAGGATGACGAACGGTTTTCCGATCGCTTTGAGTTCCTCGGCGGCGAGTTCTTCCGCCGTCTCGTAAGCCTCGCGCGGGATTCCCGTCACGGAGCCGTCGGTGGTGACGAGCACGCCGACGGTGGAATGGTCGCGGATTACCTTCCGCGTCCCCTCTGCGGCAGCCGTTTCGAAGGGAACGGGAGATTCGTTCCACGGCGTTTTAACAAGGCGCGGGCTTCCGTCTTCTTCGAAGCCGCTCGCGCCCGCCACGGGAAAGCCGACGCAGTCGATGAGCCGCACCTTTGCGGTCGCATTCTTAAAGGCGACTTCCGCCGCTTCTTCGGGAACGAATTTCGGCTCGGTCGTCATCACCGTTTTGCCCGAGCCCGACTGGGGCAATTCGTCCGTCATGCGCTGTTTCTTCGCGCCCGAAGCCGCGGGAAGCACGAGCTCCTCCATAAACCGTTTGATGAAGGTGGATTTCCCCGTGCGCACGGGTCCGACCACCCCCAAATAAATTTCGCCGTTGCAACGCGCGGCAATGTCCTCGTAAACGCTGTTATTTTCCATAAATAAACGCCTCCGCCGAAAGTCCTTGCTTGAATATCATATGGCGGAAGCGCAACGGATATGCGAAAAATTTTATCTGCCCCTTTGCGCCGCGTTAAAAAACGCGCACAGGGGCGGAATCGGCTATTTCTTTTCTTCGGGGATCCCCTGCATGCCCGATTGCTCCATGATCTCCAAATAATAGGGATCTTCGGAGAAATCGCGGATGCGCGTGTACTCCCCTCCCAACGCCTCTATGGCGTATTTGAGTTCGCGGTATTCGAGGAAATTCGTCTCGTCGCGGTCGATCACGTCGAGCAGAACGGGCAGTGCGCGCTCGTCGCCATAGACGGCAAGGTAGCTCGCGTGCATGGGAAGTTCGTCGGGCGAAGTGCGGAAGGCGTTGAGCAGGATTTCGAACACGCGGTCGTCTTTTTGCTTGCACGCGGAGAGGATCTCGAGCATATACTCTCCCTCGACATGGTCGTTATAAAGGCGGATCGCCCGCTCCTTGACGGTATCGGCTCCGTTTTTCAGCCGCTCGACGACGGTATCTTTGACGTCCTCGTTCCAATCTCCCGTGAGCAGGTCGAAATAGACGTCAAACGCCTTTTCGCTGTCCCCCGCAAGGTTGACGGCGAGCGTGACGAGCTCCTCGTCGCCGCTCCGCATGAGATCGAGGAGCCCGTCGGGGCACCCGCGCGATTCGAGTTCGTTGCAAAGGAAATCGGAGACGGGAACTCCTTCACGCACATGGGCTTTCAGCGTTTCGACGAGCTCTTCGTCCGACATTTCCGCATAAAACCCCTTCGGCGTATTGCCCGCGCTTTTGAGATAGGTATCCCCGAAATTTTTATAGAGCTTCGGAATAATGCTCTCCCACTGCTTTTCGGTGTACTTCCCGTGGTTTTGTTCCATGTACTCGGAGAGCTTCTTGTCGAACAATCCGTCGAAGTCGATGATCTTTTTCATAAACGCTCCTATATGATATAATTGAGGATTTGTTTCACGATCGCGGGGTTCGCGTCGAATCGGGCGGCGATCTCGCCGATCGAACGCTCGCTCTGTTTCAGTCTCGCTTCGCGGTAGATGACGGCGGAAATTGCCTCCGTCTCATCGGAAAGCCCCAGAGCTTCCGCGTCTTCGAGCGCGCGGTAAACGTCCTCCGCGGCGGCGAGGATTTTCTCTTCGTTCTCCTCTCCCGCGAGGGCATATTTGACGTAGACCGTGGCAAACGCGTCGAGAAAGGGTCCCCGTTTGCGGTTGCCGATCCGCGCCTTATGGGTAAAGAATTCGCGGTAGAGGCTGCACAGCACGACCCCGAAAGAA
>CANRCY010000103.1 GCA_947629225.1 uncultured Clostridia bacterium
GCACCGTCATGGGACCCGTCGTCACGCCGCCCGAGTCGAAGGCGACTGCCCAAAAGCTCTTATCGACAAACGCCGCAAGCACGAACGCGACCGCATAGAACCCGATGAGCAGAATGCTCAGACGGATATGGAAGACGATACGGAGCATGGCGAGCATCAAAAAGACGCCCACGCCCACCGCAACGGTGAGAATGAGCAGATAGCTCCCGAGCGGGGTGCGGTCGGAAAGGGTCTTTACCTGCTGCGCGAGGATCTGCAAGTCGGGCTCGGCGACGGTGACGATGATCCCGATGAGAAAGGAGACGAGGGCGACGAGCCAGATCTTTTTGGAATGGGTGACGGCAGAGCCGATCCGCTCGCCGATGACGAGCATGGACATATCCGCGCCCAACGTAAAACAGCCCATTCCGAGAATGAGCAAAACGACGCCCGCGATGAACAGCACGAACGTGCCCGAATCGAGGGGCGCGATCGTGAGGGAGAGCGCCGCGATGATGAGGGCGATGGGCAGAATGGACGAGAGCGATTCTACGATCTTTTCTTTGAGTGCGACGGTCATGTTACTTCATGTACTTTTTTTCGATCGCGGCGATCTTGTCGATCCGCCTTTGATGTTTTTCGAGCCCGCTAAACGGCGTTTCGAGGAAGGTCTTTGCGATGTTCAGCCCTAAATTCACGCCGACGATCCCCCCGCCGAGGGCGAGGACGTTCGCGTCGTTGTGTTCGCGGGTGAGACGGGCGCAGGTCTCGTCCGTGCAGAGAGCGCAACGGATCCCGGGAACTTTGTTGGCGGCAATGGAGATGCCGATGCCCGTCGTGCAGACGAAGATGCCGCGGTCGCATTCCCCCCGCGCGACCGCTTCCGCCCCCGCAAGCGCGAAGTCGGGATAGTCGCACGAACAGTCGGTCGACGTACCGAAGTCCACCGCCTCGTACCCGTTTGCGGCGAGGTATTCCTTAATTTTGTTTTTGAGGGCAAGTCCCCCATGGTCGCATGCAAGCGCAACTTTCATAACATTTTTCTCCTTGAATTTGATGATGTTCGGCGCGCCGTCAGTCCTCTTTGGAAGAGGCGGGGCAATACCGTTCGATGATGAGGGGCAAGCATTCCCGAATGCGGCGGAGGGTCATGCGGTAGACGTCGACGTCCTGCCCGTAGGGGTCGGGGATTTCCATGCCGCACAGCTGAGGAAAGCTCGTCACGTTGGGGAAGTTCCCGAGGGCGAGGCGGTGGCGCTCCGTCATGCAGACGACGAGATACGCCCCTTCCACCGTCTTTTCGGTGAGCTGTTTGGGGCTGAATCTCTTGCCGACGGGGATTTTCGCCTCCGAAAGCGCCTGCGCGCTGTTGGGAGACAAAACGCTCCCCTTCTCTACCCGCAAACCCGCCGAGCTCACGGTGTAGCCCGCGATCTTGCGGCGGCGGAGTTCCTTCCGAAGCGCCGCTTCCGCCATGGGCGAACGGCAGGTGTTCCCCGTGCAGACGAAGACGATCTTCTTTTTGGGAGCCGATTTTTTCTTGGGTTCAGCTTTCTTTTGTTCCATGTTCCACCCCGAAGGCGCGCTTCATGCGGTTCATGACCCCCGCCATTACGCCTCCCTTTTCCCGCGGTTCGACGCCGATGAGCAGCGTCGCCTGCTCTTCCCCCTTGCGCAGAAGGGCATACAGCCGACGCGCCATCTCCTCGGGCGTGCCGCCCAGATCGAGCGTGCGGCGATCTTTCAAAAGGGCGCAGACTTCGCTCTCGCACAGAAAGCAGGGAACGCCCGTTTTTGCCTCTTTTTCGTAACATTCGATGGCTTTTTCGAGCTCTTCGCGCCCAAAATACGCCGTTTTGCAACGGGGAGCGTAATGCTTGTACGCCATGCCCGGGCTCTTGGGTCTCTCCCCCGTTTTGGGGCGGTACACCCCGCATTCCCCCGCGACGCTTGCGATCATCTCCCGCGTGACGAGCCCCTCGCGCAGAATTTGCGGAATGTCGCCCGTGCAGTCGAGCACGGTGCTCTCAATGCCGCCCGAGCAAGCCCCGCCGTCCAAAATGAGCGGGATTTTGCCGTTGAAATCGTCAAAGACATGCCGCGCGGTGACGGGAGAGACGTGTTTGGAGAGGTTTGCGCTCGGCGCCGCAACGGGAAGGTCGACCGCCTTCAAGAACGCCTGCGCCGTCGGCGAAGAGGGCACGCGGATGGCGAGGGTGTTCAGCCCGCAGGAGACGTACTTCGAGACCTTCCCCGTGGAGGGATAGACCATCGTCAACGGTCCGGGCAGAAAGGCGCTCCGAAGCGCCGCCGCATAGGGCGGTTCGCCGTCGATGAGAGGAGAAATGTCGTACGCTCTATGGACATGAACGATGAGCGGATTGTCGGCAGGTCTGCCTTTGAGGGCGAAAATTTTGAGAACGGCTTCGTCCGAAAAGGCGTTTGCGCCCAACCCGTACACCGTTTCGGTGTGAAAGGCGACGACTTCCCCCGCTTCGATATATTGTTTTGCGCGTTCGAGCCACCCGCGCGAGCGGCTCAGGATTTGCGTTTCCATGCTCAGTCAAAGGGAAGGTCGGGCGTATCGGGAGAGGGAGGTTCGAGCTCGGATTTCTTGCCCGCGTACTGCGGCTCCTCGTCGGACAGCCCCTGTGCGTCCACGTCGATAAACTTGGTGCTCTCGCCGAGAAAGCGGAGCTGGATGCGCCCCGTCGCGCCGTTTCTGTGCTTGGCGATGACGAGGTCCGCCGCCCCCTTCACGATATTGCCCTTGGCAAGTTCCTCGGGCGACGCGCCGACGTCGGGACGGTTGATGAACATGACGATGTCCGCGTCCTGTTCGATCGCGCCCGATTCGCGGAGGTCGGAGAGCTGTGCCTCTTTGGTCTGGATTCGGCGGAGCTGGGAGAGCGCGATGACGGGAACGTCCAATTCCTTTGCCATGATCTTGAGGGCGCGGGTGATGGAAGCCACCTCTTGTTGGCGGTTGAAATCCCCTCCCCGTGCGGACATTTCCGAGCCCATGAGCTGGATATAGTCGATCATGACGACGTCGAGCCGCCCTTCCGCGCTTTTCAGCCTGCGGCACTTGGAAAGGATTTCCGCGGGGGTCACGACGGAGGAATCGTCGATGAAGATCTTGCTCTTTCTCAGCCGCTCTGCAGAAACGACCAGATTCTTCCACTCGGGAGTGGCGAGCTTGCCGTTGAGCGCCTTCTCCATGCTGACTTCCGCATACGAACAGAGAAGCCTCTGCGTGATCTCCGCGCGGGGCATTTCGAGGGAGAAGACGGCGGCGACGTTGTTGCGTTTGAGGCAGGCGTATTCGACAATGTTCATCGCGAGCGACGTCTTGCCCATGCCCGGACGGGCGGCGATGATGATGAGGTTTCCCTTTTGCAGCCCGTGGGTGATACGGTCGAGATGTTTGAACCCCGTTTCGAGCCCGCGGTAGGCGTTGGGGTCCTTCTGGATCGCCTCGAACTTATCGATGACGGCTTGCACCGTCTCCCCGTCCGAAAAGCCCGAAAGGTCGGAGCTGTCCTCTTTGCGCGAGACGTTATAAATTTGCCGCTCGGCAAACTCGATCGCGTCGCGCTCTTCGGGGGACTTTGCGCTGTTCTCGATCACCCCCTTCGCCGCGCGGATAAGGGCGCGGTTTACCGAATCTCTGCGCACGATGGCGAGATATTCGCGGTAATTCGCCGCGGACGGCACGGCTTGGGAGAGCTCGGTGATATAGGCGAGCCCGCCGATCTGCCCGATCTTGCCGTCCCGTTCGAGCCTGTCGTTGAGGGTGATGAGGTCCACGGGTCTGCGGCTTGCGTAGATCGCCTTCATGGCGGTCACGATCTCGCGGTGGGATTCCTGGTAGAAGTCCTCCTCTTTGAGCACTTCGAGCACGTCCGATTGAATGCTCTCGTCGATGAGGATACATCCGAGCAGGGCGGTCTCCGCGTCTAAATTGTGGGGCATCTGATTGCTTGGCATAAGTTCTCCTTTTTCCCGCACGGCGCTCTACGCCCGCGGCGGGACACAGCGTTCTTTCGGGGTCACTTGATCTGTCCGAACGATGCGAGCGCGTCTTCGAACTCGCGCATGGCGGAAAGGAAGGTCTCCTCCTTCGTGAGGTCCGCGCCCGCGATCTTGAGCAGGGAAACGGGGTCCGTGGAGCAGCCGCCCGAGAGGAATTTGAAATAATTTTCCACGGCGGGTCTGCCCTCGTTCAGGATCTTTTCGGCAATGCAGATCGCCGCCGTGATCCCCGTTGCGTATTTATACACATAGAAGGAGCGGTAGAAGTGCGGGATACGCGCCCATTCGATGGCGATATTGTCGTCGTGCACGACCGCGTCTCCGTAATATTTGCGGTTGAGGGAGCGGTAGAGCTCGGAGAGATTGTCTTTGTTGAGGGGCTCTCCCTGCTCTGCCATGGCGTGCGCCCGCTCTTCGAATTCGGCAAATTGGGTCTGGCGGAAGAGGGTCGTGCGGATCATGTCCATGAAATAGTTGAGCAGATATTTTTTCAGCCGCTTGTCTTCCGTCGTTTTGAGGAGATATTTGAGGAGAAGCACCTCGTTGACCGTGCTCGCGACTTCCGCAACGAAAATTTTATAGTCGGACTTCGCGTAGGGCTGGTTCTTGTTGGAGAAATAGGAGTGGATGGAGTGCCCCATCTCGTGGGCGATCGTGAATACGTCGTGCGTCGTCCTCTGATAGTTGAGAAGGACGAACGGGTGGTTGCCGTAAATGCCGATGGAGTACGCTCCCCCGCGCTTGCCCTCCGTCTCGCAGACATCGATCCAGCGTTCGTCCCTGCCGCGGCGGAGAAGGGCGTTATATTCCTCCCCGAGGGGAGAGAGCCCTTTGAGCACGAGCTCGTATGCCTCTTCGTAGGAGAGTTTGAGCTCTGCGTCCTCGACGAGGGAGGGATAGAGGTCGTACATATACATGGTATCGAGCCCCATGAGCTCTTTTCTCAGGGCGATGTAGCGGTGCATGACGGGGGTATATTCGCCCACGATCTTGACAAGATTTTCGTACACGCTGCGGTCTACGTCCTCTTCGAAGAGCGCCATATCGAGGCAGGATTGATATCCGCGCACCCTTTGGTAGAACATGTCTTTTTTGACGTTGCCGAAATAGGTCGTCGCGAGGGTATTGACGATCTTGCGGTAAGCCGAATAATAGAGCTCGTACGCTTCCTGCCGCTTGGCGCGGTCCTTGCCGTTGATGATGACCGAATACAGCCCGTGCGAGAGGCGCACCTTCTTGCCCTCGTATTCGATCTCGGGCAGATCGAGCTCGGCGTTGTCGAGCATTTCGAACACGTCGCCCGCCGCGGAGAGCGGCTCCCCCGTCTGTGCCAGAATGCGCTCCTCTTTTTCGGAGAGGATATGCTCCTTTTGCGCCTTGATCCGCGAGAGCATATAGTCGTGGTCTTTGAGGCGGGGATCGGCGATCAACCTGTCGAGGGTCTCGTCTGGAAGAGCGGTGAGC